>JBJEKE010000195.1:0-3118 GCA_051878475.1 Muribaculaceae bacterium
ATCACTGAGCCGGGATTGTCGCGTCGGAGTTCATCAGCGCGCTCAATGGCCCCCTTCATTCCTTTAGCGCCTGGAGTCAGCACCAGAGTAGCCCCTAATGCCTTTAGTAGGCTCTGTCGCTCTATGCTCATGGTTTCGGGCATGGTGAGAATCAGTTTGTAGCCTTTCACCGATGCCACCCATGCCAGCCCGATTCCGGTGTTGCCACTGGTGGGCTCTATTATTATTGCTCCGGGTTTCAAAAGGCCTTTACGCTCGGCGTCGGTTATCATTGCCAGGGCTATTCGGTCCTTAACACTGCCCCCGGGATTGAAATATTCCACTTTTACAATCAGCCGGGCCCTCAGTCCTTCGGATTTTTCGATGGCATGCAGCTCAATTAGTGGAGTGTTGCCAATCAATTCTGTAAGATTGTTGTATATTCTTGCCATAACAGAAAATGTTAGTTTGCCGTTTGTTGATGATGCAAAGTTAAGATGTTGAAACAGCAGAAGCAATACCATAAGTGTGGTATTTGACAAATTCAGGCCAAAATATTGGATTTTGTCGGTAATTGTAGCCTATTCAAGGTTTTTCGTTAAATTTGCATATGGCAAACAGGCGATGCGTTGCCAAGGATTGAAATTAAATGCATTGCTGATGAATAATTATGAAAAAGATTGCAGTAATCAATGGCCCAAACCTCAATTTGCTGGGCGTGAGAGAAAAAAGTATTTATGGCGACACCTCGTTCGACAGCTATTTTGCCGGGCTTAAATCTCGCTTTGAAAATGTGGAACTGACATATTTTCAGAGCAACTGCGAAGGCTCGATAATCGACGAGATTCATCGTGTTGGCTTCGATGTAGATGGCATAGTGCTGAATGCCGGTGCATATACCCACTATTCCATAGCCATTGCCGATGCCATCAGGGCTATTAAGGCGCCTGTGGTTGAGGTGCATATTTCCAATGTGCATAGCCGTGAGGAGTATCGGCATGTTTCGATGATTGCTCCGGCCTGCCGTGGCGTGATTGCCGGTTTCGGCCTCAAGAGCTACGACCTTGCTGTTGAAGCGTTGTTATAAACGATTGCTGGTATGACCGACGAATTAGAGGGGTATATACTTAATCATATCGATGCCGAAGGGGCAATGCTGGCCGAGCTTAACCGCTCGACACACTTGTTCCATCTGCGTCCGCGAATGTGTTCGGGACATCTGCAGGGCCGCCTGTTGAAAATGTTTGTGAGGATGATAAATCCCGGCAATATTCTCGAACTTGGCACCTTCACTGGCTATTCGGCGCTCTGTCTGGCCGAGGGGATGCTGAGCGGCGATGTGCATACTATTGAAATCGACGATGAGCTTGAGGATTTCATTCGTGAGCACTTTGAGCGTTCGCCATATGCCGGGCGCATCCATCTCCACATTGGCGATGCTCTGGAAGTGCTGCCTAAGCTCCAGTGCAGTTTCGATTTGGTGTTTATCGACGCCAACAAGCGAAACTATGTCGACTATTACAATGCCGTGTTCCCTTACGTCAATGCCGGCGGGTTTATCATTGCCGACAACACACTGTGGGACGGTAAAGTGGTGGAGAAATTGCCGAAACTCGATGCCCAGACAGCCGGCATCCTTGAGTTTAACGACCTTGTGGCGGCCGACAACCGTGTTGAGAAAGTAATTGTGCCTATCCGTGACGGCTTGACCATCATATATAAGAAACCCGACTGCGTGTCGGAATAGTCATTAATAAAAATTACATTATGGAATCGACAAGACAACAGAAAATAGCACGCTTGATTCAGAAGGAATTGAGCGAAATATTCCGCCAGCAGACAGCCAAGATGGGCAATGTGCTGGTGTCGGTGAGTACAGTGCGCGTGTCGCCCGATTTGAGTATTGCACGCGTGTATCTCAGTATTTTCCCGTCGGAAAAGGCCGAGGAAATATTGAAAAACATCAATGCCAGCGCCAAGACAGTGCGTTATGAACTGGCTCAGCGTGTGCGCTATCAATTGCGTAAAACTCCCGAACTTACTTTCTTTGTCGACGATTCGCTCGACTACATTGAGCACATCGACGAGTTGCTGAAGAAGTAATGAAAACCCTTTCGGCAAAGATTGCATTGCGCAACATCTTCTCAAAGAAGTCGCACAGTGCGGTTAACCAGATATCGATAGTGGCTGTGTGTGGCATCGTGGTCACCACAGCCGCCATTGTGTGCGTGCTTTCGGTGTTCAACGGGTTCAGCCGCCTTGTGGAGGACAAACTGGCGTTGCTCGACCCCGACGTGAAAGTGAGTGCCACTGTGGGAAAGACGATATCGATGGCCGACAGCATTGCCGGGCAGTTGATGCGGCTGCCATCGGTGGCATTGGCCATGCCGGTGGTGGCTGATGATGCTCTTGCGGTGTACGATGAGCGTCAGATGCCGGTTTCGGTGAAAGGTGTGCCGTGCAACTACGATTCCATGACATCTTTGCCGAAGTTAATCAAGGAAGATGGCACGTTTCTTTTGTCGGAAAACGGCTATGATTATGCCATCTTGAGTGTAGGTGTCGCCATAAGTTTCCAGGCGCATCCGGGCTATGTATCTACTTTCCAGCTTTATGCACCGAAAAGGGTGGGGAGGATTAATGTAAATGTGCCTGCCGATGCATTCCGTGCCGACACATTGTTTGTGTCGGGGGTGTTCCAGACCGACCAGGCTGAATATGACATGACTACGGTGTATGTGCCTATCGATGTGGCTCGCCGACTTTTCGACTACACCGACGCGGCCACAGCCATTGAGGTGAAGGTGGCCGACGGATATGCCGTTGACGATGCAATGGTCGACATTGCTGCCGCTTTGGGCGAGGGATACGAAATCAAGGACCGGCTGATGCAGCAAGAGGCATCGTTCCGTATGATTAACATCGAGAAGTGGATTTCGTTTCTGCTGCTTGGGTTTATATTGATAATCTCGGCTTTCAACATCATCAGTTCGATTTCAGTGCTTATTGTGGAGAAAGACGAAGCTATTTCCACCCTTTCGATTCTTGGCGGCACAAAGAGCCTCATCACGTTGGTGTTTACAGCTCAAACGTGGATAATATCGCTTGCCGGCACTTTGCTGGGAATGATTCTGGGGGT
>JBJEKE010000196.1:0-3106 GCA_051878475.1 Muribaculaceae bacterium
CGGACTCATTTATGGAATTGGAAGAAACATATATAATATGAAGGGAGAGCGTCGATGCAACATCGGCGCTCTCCCGTAAAAACCTAAAAACACACTACAGATGTTTACTTCACCACAACAGGGCGAACAAGGCCGCCCCCCATCGAGACCTTGCCCGAGTCGACTTTCATATCAACGATAAACGAAGTGCGGGGATGCACCTCTTCGGCACTCTTATGTGCATGGAAAACGTAGTGGCTATTACCTTGCAGGTCGGTGAACGGTGCACCATGGCCAACACCTACCATACCTTCGTACCGACGAAGGATAGGATTGTCCGTGCTCTTTGTCCATGGGCCAAAAGGCGATGATGCTGTGGCATAACCGATAGCATAATCGTGACTCTCGTAACCATTGGCTGAATAGAGTAGATAATAGATTCCATCCTTTTTCAGTACCGATGGACCTTCAACCACCTTGGGCCAGATAAGTTCCCAATCTTCTTCGGCCTTGATGCAGAAAGCATCGGTTTCGGGCTTTACGCTCAGCAGGTCGTCGGTAAGTTCTACCACATGAATGTATTCGCCGTCGTTGGGTGTGAAATGTGCATAATAGAGGTATGCCTTTCCGTCGGTGTCAAAGAAAACCGATGTGTCGATGTTCGGTTCTTCCATAAGTGGTTTCTTTTCGGGCTGAACAAACGGGCCGGTAGGGCTATCGCTCACAGCTACATTCATATGAAGGTCGGCTGAGTAAAACATATAATACTTTCCGCCTACATTATATACTTCAGGTGCCCAAAACCATTTGTCGCCATAGGAATTCTCCTTTAGCAAAGCTGCTCCGGCATAATGCCATTGCTCCATATCAGTCGACCAATAGCAATCTATACCATCGGAGTTGAAAGTTCCGTAAGCATAGTATTTATCGCCATCAACAAGTATATATGGGTCAGCTATGGGAAGTACATCGTTGACGACCTCAACCTTTGCTGTCTTTGCACCGCCACACGAACTGAGAAGCAGTAACGAAAAAACAAGAATATTCAGTGAAGCTTTCATTATTTTACAATCATAGGGTTAATAAGTTTTCCTTCAAGTGCAACCACACCGCCATCCTTGAAATACATGTCGACAATGAATGAATTACGTGGGTGGACTTCGGTAGTGCTCTTGTGAGCATGGAACACATAATGCCAATTGCCGTCGAGGTCGATGAACGGAGCACCGTGGCCACATCCCACCAATGCACCGTAACGACGGAGGACAGGATTGTCAGGATATTTTGTCCAAGGGCCGGTAGGTTTATCAGCGGTGGCATACCCAACTGCATAATCAGGACTGGTGTAACCGTTAGCCGAATAGAGTAGATAGTACTTGCCGTCGCGCTTGAACACCGATGGTCCCTCAGTCACTCGAGGCATGATGGTTTCCCAAGTGTTGTATTCGGCGTGAACACATTCCTTGATGGTTTCGGTGTTAATACTTTTGTAGTCGTCATTGAGTTCGGCCACATATATTGTGTTACCCTGAGCCTGAACACTCCAGCGGACGAAATAGAGGTACGGCTTGCCGTCCTCATCCCAGAAAATAGATGAGTCGATGTTGCCTTCATCGGGCATCATCGGGGTCTTTGGCTCCATAACGAACGGACCCTTTGGTGAATCGCCGAAAGCGAAGCACACACGCTCCTCAGCCGAGTAAGTCATTACATACTTCTTCAGTTTATCGACATAGTAAACCTCCGGAGCCCAGAACCACTTAGAGCCATACGAATCATTCATGTTGAGGGCAAGACCTTCGTTGCGCCAATGCTCAAGGTCGTCAGACGAATAGCATTGAATACCGTTATCGGCATATGTTCCGTAGATATAGTACTTCTTCTCGTTGTGGTCGACATATATGTAGGGGTCGGCCAACGGAACAACGAATGAAGTTATATCCCAAGTTGGTTTGCTGGATTGGTCGGTATTTGAGCCACCGTTGCCGCCATTCGGGTCATCAGGTTCATCGTCGCCACCACAAGCCAAGGCAAGTGCCAAAGGAAGCATGATGGCAACTAATGCTATCGGTTTCAAAAACTTTTTCATCATTAAATATAATTAATAGTGGTATTACTTGATAACAGGCACATCGGCAAAGTTTGAAGGAGTCTGGAAAGCAACAGAAGGCCAACCATCGCTATCCCACTGGATTCTGTCGAGAAGCACCTGACGGCCACGTCCCGGGTCGCCCTTGGCAAATGCATGATAGAGCATCCACACGTTTTTGTCATCGTCCTCAAGCCAGATTGAGTTATGGCCTGTACCTGCCCAACGGCTGTCGCCTTTAATGATGAGTTCGTGCTGATTGTCAAGCATCCGGCCACCCGACTTGTTGACGTAAGGGCCAAAAAGGCTCTTTGAACGGCCAACCACGGTGATGTAGGTGCTGTTTGCGCCCTCGCAGCAGGTGCCGGTAGAGCAAATGAGATAATAATAACCATCACGTTTCCACAGATTGGAACCTTCGTAGGCATTTCCGGCAATATGCACCATTGTGTCCTTCTTCGGGGTAATAACGAGATCGTCGGTAACATCCAGTTCGACAATATAGATGCCGGCAAAACTACCCCAAACCATATATGGTTTGCCATCTTCTTCCCAATAGAACTGGTCGATACCGTTGCCGACTCCCATCTGGCGAGCATTGAACACCCAGCCTTTAGGGGTGAACGGACCTTCAGGCTTATCAGCAATAGCATAGCCGATTGTGCTCACCCAACCGTTGCCCCACTCGGCAAGCGAGTAAAAAAGCACATACTTGTTCTTGATATAGCGGATTTCGGGTGCCCAGAGCGAAGCGCTACGGGTGGCATCAGGATTTCCCGGCTCAAAATCAGGACGGTTATATTCGGTAAAGCATGTGGCTGGCTGGCGTTCCCAGTTAACCATATCTTTCGACTTGAACACAGGGATGTTTCGGGTGTCTTCGGTACCGTAGAGATAGAAGAAGCCGTCCTGCGCCCGAATGGCAGTTGGGTCGGGCACGCTGTAAGGCACCACCGGATTGTTATACTCTTTTTTAGTCGTCTTGTCGGACGAGCCGCCTTGGTTATTGCCTCCCTGGTTGCCGTTGCCACCATTATC
>JBJEKE010000197.1:0-3095 GCA_051878475.1 Muribaculaceae bacterium
GGTGAAGGCATATCGCGCAATGGTTTTCTTCCCGTTCTTCTTGTGGATAGCATTCATAATGGCAAGGGTGGGAGCCGAAATGGCATCGAGCCATGTACGGCGTATCCCAAGATTAAAACCGGTGCGATTCTTGACCAACGGGCCCGAAACAGCTACATTTCCGCTTATCAGTCCGGCCGAGATTCTGCCTGAAAGGTGCTCGAGGTCGGATGTCCTCATGCCTATGTCGGTTATGCTCGCCACCCTCCCGCCATAGCGAGCCGGGAACGATGCCTTATAGAAATCTGCACGGTCAACCATCGCCACATTAAATGCCGAGAACACTCCGCCAAGATGGCTGATATTATTGAGAGGAAGTCCCTGAAAAAGAAACAGATTCTGGTCGTTGTTTCCGCCATGCACATACAATCCGGTGAATCCCTCCATTCCGTGCGACACTCCGGGCTGCAATTGCAGCACTTTTATCAAATCGGGCTCGCCGAACATCACCGGCAGCCGCAACATCTTGTCGCCACTCAACGAAATGCGGCCAAGTTCCGGACTTTTCAGATTCCGCTGGGCTGCTGCACTCACCTCGACCTCTTCAAGCACTACAGAATCGGGGAACTCCTTTGCGCCGATACTGCTTGCCGCTACAGCAACCATTGCTACCGACAGGCATAACCGACGAGTTGAATTTAGTCGGCTAAATATCATAGTTTCATATATTTAAGGGCAACGATACATTTCCCGAATATCATTGCCCTTGTTGCTTGCTTAATGTCGGTGAAAAGTTACTTTGATATAAGAGCCATTTTCAGTACAGCGCCACCGCTATAGCCACCACCGGCAATCGAGCCGGTGATTTCGTAGCTTTTCTTATCGCTGTTCAGTGTGTAACTGAAGCCGTATTCACCGGTTTCCTCGTTTGTGGTGAGGGTGATAGTCTCTGTTTCGATGTATTTTATGTCCGAAGCCAGATTGCTCAAGCGCATTCGCATCAGGTTACCGTCCTTCACTTTAATTCTCACGCTTGCATCGCCCGCTGTGACGGCATTGCCATCGATGGTGGCAACGAGTTTCTTATCAGCGTTTGATGCGGAGTATGTGCCGTCCCAGTACGAAGTGGAGCCAACATCCCAAGGGTCGGGGTCGTCATCTGAACACGACGAAATCATTGCCACACACATCAAGGCTCCCACAAAAAACATTAATAATCGTTTTGCTGTTTTCATATTAATTAGTGTTTAAAAAAGAAATGTATAGTCAAAGACTACTTGTTATTATTTATCGGCGCAAAACTAATAAATAGTAATAATAATAATAGCTATGCATTTTAATAGGGATTAACCTTATTAACCTGAATTATAATAACTATTCTAAATGGGATATAACAATAGTAAAAGAGGGGCGCAATGCGTCCCTCTTTACGGTTGATTATGTGGTATTTATATTAATACAAATATATGCGGTAGTCCTTGATGCTACCGGGTGCACCTTGCTCGGCACGCGGAAGATATTCTATTCCGCTCACTTGCTGTTCGCTGCCAAGATCGATAACAATAAGGTGCGGCAAATCCACTCCAGCCACGGTTGACCAATAGGTTGACTCCTGGAGGTCGAACACCTTGTCGCCAAGGTTGTTGCCGGTGAGAATATCTTCGCTGTCGGCATACTTCACAGTCCAAGGTTCACGGCTCAATCTGTTGCCATTGGCATCGAGTGCATAAAGTTCAGCTACCGACACCACCAATTCGCCGCTGTGCGAGCTTATGGCGTTGATTGCCAGATAGCGGCCCTTGGCAGGAGCAGCGAATTTCACAGTCTGCCATCCGTTTCCGGCCTTGAAGGAGCCCTGAGCCACAGGAGTTGCCGAATTCAGGTCAGGTTTATCGGCAATATTGTTGTGAGTCAACGATTTCTCAGCCACCACCTTATTAAGTTCGGGAGACTTTTGTCCGAAACTCTTTGCCTCGCGCGGACCAACCACATCGAGCACTATCACCTCGTTGCGTCCTTTCTTAAGCCAGCAACCGGGCACGTAGAGAGTCTGTTGCGGTCCGATGCTCCAAATGCGGCCCATCGGATGTCCGTTCACATAAACCTGACCCTTACCCCAGGTTTCAAAGTTCAGGAAGGTGTCGCCGGTCTTCTTCAAGTCAAAATAACCACGGTAATAACCGCGTGCGCCATTTTCGGGTGCGGAAGCTTTCTTAAGAGCCTTTTCAGCTACCGAGTAGTCGTCCGGGATTATGTTGATGCCCCAGTTTTTCAATGTAAGTAGAGCCTCGTGGCCAGCGTTGGTATATGCAATCTGCACATTGTCGGTAATTCCTTTGTGGTCCTTGATGGCACGGCCGAAATTAATGCGACCCATAGCCTCGACGATGATAATCAGGCGGTCGCCGGCCGATGTGGCTGGCAGTGCCAGACTCTTTTCGTTGAGCACACGGTTAAGCTTGCCCACAAGTTTGTCGTTGACAAGCACCTGCACATAATCGTGAGGCTCGTTGATGGTTAGCACGCTGCCGGCAGGCAATTCAGGCAACATGGTTGTGTAGATGGCAGTACCCCACCCCATGTCAAGGTCCTCGAACGGACGCACGTCGCGGCTCATGAATGTCTTCACAATGCCGGCGTCGAGCGGTGCAAATTCAGTGAACTTGAATTCCTTGACTTCGATTATAGGCTTAGCCTTCGGCACAGCCGGCAATTTGGTTGAGCTATACTTTGCCAAAGTTGAACGCAACAGATTGAATTTCGGAGTCACCGCACCCCACTCGGTTATCGGAGCATCGTAATCGTACGAAGTAACGTCGGGAGCGAAACCCGGGCTGTTAGCACCTGCCCAATGGCCAAACGAAGTACCTCCATGAGTCATGTAGAGCGAGAAACTGATACCTTTCGACAGCATCTCGTCGATGCCGCTCACCATGTCGTCGGCAGGGCGTGTTTCGTGCTGAGCACCCCACTTGTCGAACCATCCGCTCCAGAACTCCGAGCACATGAGCGGAGTGCGCGGACGCAGTTCCTTGAGATGGCTAAACTGGCTGTCGATGTTGGCTCCGGTGCCAAAATTCATTGTCCAAAGCAAATCGTCGAGGCCATTGTTGGTG
>JBJEKE010000198.1:0-3094 GCA_051878475.1 Muribaculaceae bacterium
CAAGTGCTGCCGATATCCTGCTGACCGGTGATACCCCATCCGAGACGGAGCTTCCATTCGTTCATCCAGCTGCGGGCGCTTTCCATGAATGCTTCTTCGCTGATTTTCCAGCCGAGAGCCACCGAAGGGAATGCACCCCAGCGGTTATCGGGGCTGAAGCGCGAAGTAGCATCGCCACGCATTGTGAATGTGAGGAGGTAGCGGTTAAGGAGCGAGTAGTTCAAACGACCGAAGAACGAGATGAGCTGGAGGTGGTTACGCCAGTGGTAGTTGCCTTCGGGGTCCATCTGGTCCTTCTTGTAAGGAGTGCCGATGGCGCTTTCCGAGCCGTCCTTGTAAGTGAGGAGGTAGCCGTTGTCGGTAGCCACCGGGAGGTTGAACTGACGCGAAGCATACACACCGCGGTCGTTGTTGTCGCCATAGTTCCAGCCGTTGCCCGAGAAACGCTGCCACGAATAACCGGCAGTGACATCGAAGTTAGAGCGGATGGCTTCAACTTCCTTCTTGTAGTTAACGTAGAAGTCGAGCAGGGTGTTGCTCTTGAACTGATAGATGTAGTTGTCGGTAGCGGCACCATTGGCATTCTTGTTCCACTGACGCCAAGCGCTTGGCGAGTTGGCAGCCACTTTATAGTGTTCGTCGGTTTTGCTTACGTCGTAACCGAGGTTGAGGTTGAGGTGCAGGTCGGGGAGGAAGTGCACGGCATAGTCGAGCTGGAGGTTACCGTTGCTACGGTACACGTTAGCCACGTTGTCGATTTCCTGGAGGAGCGAAACGGGGTTTACGGTGCTGTTTTCGTTGATAACCGAGCCGCTCATCCAAGTGGTGTATCCGTTGAAGAGGCTTCCGCTGATGCTCGAGCCGCTTGCGAGGGCGTAGTTGGTGTAGACCGGCTTTGTAGGGTCGAATGCTATAGCAGCGCCCACAGCACCGGTGTCGGCAAATCGGTTGCGGATGTAGTAGCCCTTCACGTTGGCGTTCACGCTGAGGTGATTGTCGAAGAACTTAGGAGTGAGGTTAATGCTCACTGTGGTACGGTCCATTGTTGAAGTGTCGAGGATACCGTTGTTGTCAGTGTAAGTGGCCGAAATACGGTAAGGGAGCCATCCGAGAGTACCGCCGACGCTCAGGTTGTAGTCGCTCGACACTGTAGTGCTAAGCACCTTGCTCTGCCAGTTGTTCATGTCGGTGCCAAGAGCTTTGGCAGCCTGGCTGTCCTCGCCATGGTAGTTGCGGATGAGTTCGGCAAATTCGCCGGCGTGGAGCACGCCCCAAGTGTTGCGGGCAGTGTTAACATACATATTTGCCGAGAAGTTAACCTGCGGACGTCCGGCTTTACCTTTCTTGGTGGTGACGATGATAACACCGTTCGAAGCACGCGAACCGTAGATAGCGGTAGCAGATGCATCCTTGAGGATTGTCATCGATTCCACGTTGTCGGGGGCAATCATAGAGAGGGCGTTGCCCATACCCTGAACGCCGCCATTGTCCAACGGCACACCGTCGACAACGATAAGAGGGTCGTTCTTGGCGTTGAGCGAAGAACCACCACGAATGCGTATAGTACCTTTTCCTTCAGGGCCGGCCTCGGTGGTTACAACCACACCAGGAGTCTGGCCTACGAGCATGTCCTGAACGGATGTTGCCAAACCGGCCTCGATTTCGTTAGGCTTCACGGTGGCAACCGAACCGGTGGCGTCGTCCTTCTTCACAGTACCGTAACCGATGGCTACGACTTCGTTAAGAAGCACACCGCTTTCCTTTAATTCGATAGTGATGTTTGTTCTACCGGCAACGGCAACGCTCTGAGGCTCATAGCCCACATACGATACGGTAAGCGTAGCATTCGGGTCGACACTGATAGTGAACGAACCGTCGAAGTCGGTAGCAGTACCTGTAGTAGTCCCGGCAGGAATCACGCTTGCGCCGATAAGCGGCTCGCCCGTGGTGTCGACAACTGTACCTTGTACAGTGATTTTCTGCGCGAGAACAGGAAGAGCAACGAACAGCGAAAGAATCGCCGACAGAAGCACCTTCCGATTCATCTGTAAACAAATGTTCTTCATGCAAAAATGCTTTTTTAGTTTTACATTAGGTTTATAATTGTTTTTTCTCAAATCATAGGTAATATGCCTTGGTGGTGCTGGGGTTCTATCGCAAATAGAATGGGCTAATTAACAGAGCCAACAACGACGGATGCCGATGCTCGCAGTCCATTGGGCCGGTTTACGACATCATAGGTTAACAAGATAGCAATCTATTAACTATAAAACTTATTGCAACAACAAATAATATATTACTCGGTGCAAATAAAGCAAAGATTTCTGGAATTTCAGTGAAAAGTGTAATGGAATGTTTTTGATGATAACAATATTTAACCTACGTTAACTATGTGGACCCACATGACAAAGATACAAAAAACCGACTCCCCCACACGGCGAAAACCGCCACACAACGGCGCGCTGTAGGCGCAATGCCCATATAGCCTGGGGCAACGCCCCAGGTCACAACCACCGCGGCCCCATCCCATCCCTTCCGAATATCGATGGAGAGTATGGGGAGGGAGGTGTGGCTGGCACCCAGGGCGTTGCCCCAGGCTATATGGGCATTGCCCTTTCAGGGCGCTGTGGGTGGCACCGCGGTGGTGTTGTCAGGACACCGCTGGTAATGCCGCATTGCGCTGAGGCGCATGCGGAGACGTCTGAAGGACGTGAAACGGCCCGCATCGTGCGGGCTGTAAATAGCCATGGATGAAATCCATGGTATGCGGGCATTCCCACCAAAGGCTTCTGAAGGAAGCGAAGCGGCCCGCTCACAGCGGGCTGCATTATCCGTGGATGAAATCCGCGGCTGGGAGGTGTCGCTCCGCCGGAGCGATGCCGACTTGCGCGGCACCGCCACCCTCACGGGTGGCGTGAAGCCCCCTCCGGGGAGAGCGGTAGGGCCGTTCGGCCCGATGCGTTTACCGTGGGTAAGATTGTCTTGTCATCAGGGGTCAATGCCCCTTGGCCATCGGGGTCATTCCCCTTTGGTTTTTCCACTTCAACGGTCGCACCTATGCCTGGATGTTCGGCTTAGCTTTTGTAAGTTGGGC
>JBJEKE010000199.1:0-3093 GCA_051878475.1 Muribaculaceae bacterium
GTCTTGCCCTGGCGGACGATGTAGATGCCGGCATCGAGGCCTTCGATGCTGTCGGCAATCTTCACGCCATTGAGATTGAATACCTCAACCGGTACATCGGCATCAGCATTGATCTGCGATACCGACGAAGCACCGCCCTTAGTGAAATAGCCTGTCTCTGGGTTCGCCATCGAAACATCGATTGCATTTCTATTGTATGCCACAGCACCTACAAGTGAAGTGCAACCAGTGAACATATCTGTTGAATTATCGCATGTCCACGTATCGTTACAATAAATTGTGGTCAGTGCTTTGCAGTAGCTGAACATATAATTCATAGAGGTTACCTTCTCGGTGTTGAAGCCTGTTAAATCGAGCGAGGTCAGAGCAGTGCAATCGTCGAACATATAGCTCATATTGGTTACATTCTGGGTGTTGAAACTTGTTACATCGAGCGACTCAAGTTTTACGCAATATCTGAACATACGGCTCATATTGGTTACCTTCTCGGTGATGAAGTTTGATAGGTTGAGCGAAGTCAGTGCATTACACCATTCGAACATACATTCCATAGAAGTTACCTTCTCGGTGTTGAAGCCTGTTAAATCAAGCGATGGCAGTGACTGGCAGTAGCTGAACATACAGGTCATATCGGTTACATTCTCGGTGTTGAAGTCTGTTAAATCGAGCGATTCCAAGAGTGGGCAGTTAAATAACATATAGCTCATATTGGTTACATTCTCGGTGTTTAAGCCTGATAAATCGAGCGATGTCAGGACCTCGCAGCCGGCGAACATATGGCTCATATTGGTTACATTCTCGGTGTTGAGATTATCAAGTCCTTCTACCGTTTCAAGTTTTTTGCAACTGAAGAAGAAGTTCGACAAATTGGTGAGTTGCACATTCTTGAACGATTCATCGAAAACTGCCTTTGTGGCATCAGTCCATTGTGCTTCAAGGCCATCATCCTGTACCATGTATGAGATGCCCTGACGAGCCTTGCCCTTGGAATCATAGTAGAAAGTAACCACTTTGTTGTAAACCTGACCATAAGCAACGGACAATCCAGTGAAGTAGCCTGTATCGGGGTTGGCCATCTTGACGTCTATCTTTTTCGAATCGTATCCAACGGCGCCTTGCAGTGCATTACATTCGTAGAACATAGATTCTGATTTCTCACACGTCCATGAATCGTAACAGTAAATGGTGGTGATATTATAACAATTACAGAACATATTACTCATGTCGGTAACTTTGTCGGTATTAAAACCTGTGAGGTCGAGTTTAGTAAGTGATGAGCAACCATAGAACATGCCCCACATGGAGGTTACTTCCTTGGTGTCGAAATTAGAAAGGTCTATATTGCTCAGGCTGCTGCACCCATCGAACAAAAGGATCATATTTGTCACATTTGAGGTGTCGAAACTGGAAATGTCTATATTGCTCAGGCTGCTGCACCCACTGAACAAACCGCCCATATTTGTCACATTTGAAGTGTCGAAACTGGATAAGTTGAGCGATTGGAGCTGACTGCAGCCGGAGAACATGCCTCTCATGTAGGTGACGTTTGACGTGTTGAAACCTGTTACATCCAACGATGTAAAGCTGCAGCTCTGAAACATGTAATCAAGGTCGATGGCATTAGATGTATCGAAACTCGATAGATCGAGCGAAGTCAATCCCGTGCAACCACGAAAAAGATATGACATTCTGCTTGCGTTGCGGGTGTCGAAATGCGACAAATCAATTTCCTCCAGCGATTCACAGCCACAGAACATAAATGCCATGTCGTAAACCTTCGATGTGTTGAGATATTCAGTGCCTTCAATTGTATTAAGTTTTGACAGTCCGCATAACCAGAACGATGTATACCGTGGCTTATAGTTTTTGAACGATTCATCAAACACAGCTTTCGTAATGGTTTCTTTTGGGGTAAGCGGAGTACCTGACCATGTTGGGTACGCTCTCAAATCGGAGGCATTAAGAATAATGGTGTGAGTAGTACCTGTGCGTTCGTTGCGCAATTTGTCGTAGTAGAATGTAATGGTGCCGTTTTCTTCTAATACATACGGCTCTCGTCCTTCAGGGTTTTCGCTCAGTGCGGTGAAGTAACCCCAATCGGGATTTGCCATCTCGATGCCTTTTCTCATTTCGGAGAAAGATACAACACCTACAAGCGATGTACAGCCGACAAACATATCATACGAATAATCGGCGCTCCATGTATTGTCGCAGAAGATGGTTCGCAAGTTCGTACAATTGCTAAACATATATATCGTAATTGTAAGTTTTGATACATCGAATTTAGATACATCGAGCACTGTCAGGCTGCTGCAGCCCTGGAACATGCTTTCCATATTGGTAACGTTCGAGGTGTCGAAGGTCGACAGGTCAATATTGTTCAGGTTGCTGCACCCATTAAACAGAGAGCTCATATCGGTAACGTTCGAAGTGTCGAAGGTCGACAGATCAATATTGTTCAGGTTGCTGCACCCATTAAACAGATAGCTCATATCGGTAACGTTCGAAGTGTCGAAATGCGACAAATCAATGGCGTTCAGGCTCTGGCACCCATCAAATATGTTGTTCATGGCGGTTACTTTCTCTGTGTTGAGATACTCCATGCCCTCGATTGTCGAAAGTGCTGTTAAGTTTTTAAACCATGAAGACAGTCTCTTTGGTTGATAATTGGCAAAACTGCTGTCAAACACCACTTTCGTGATTCGATCATTCACTTGGTCATTTGTTCCTGCCCACGCCGGAATCGGATTGCTTGGGTCATACATTGGCTTGATTTCATACACTGTACCGGTGCTTGAAGCCATTTTTTTGTCGTAATAAAAGGTTAGGACGTCGCCTTCTTCAACCGCGTAGGCATCGTACTGCGACTTCTTTGTGAAGTAGCCGGTGTCGGGGTTTGCCATGTCAATTCCCAATTTTGACTCATCGAAAGGAACTTCCCCTACTAAATTAGTACAGCCATAGAACATATTATCCGAGCTGCTGCTTGCCCATGTGCTGTTGCAGTAGATAATAATTAGAGCACTACATAACTGGAACATTTTGCTTGTGTTGCCATCATTGGGTTGGTTGAATGTGAAATTGGTTAGGTAT
>JBJEKE010000200.1:0-3086 GCA_051878475.1 Muribaculaceae bacterium
ATGCCTGTAAGACTCCGGCCAACACTCTTGCTGCCTCATCCGACAGCACTTTCTTCAATCCGCTTTTCCCCGACCATGGTGCCGACCCTTGGGCTTTCTACCACGATGGAATGTACTATTACATGCACACCACCGCCACTAATCTCACTCTGTGGCGTACTCCCGACATCACTCAGGTGGCGCACGGCGAGAGCAAAGTGATTTGGAACCCGACCGACCCATCAAACAGCCACAATCTATGGGCTCCGGAAATCCACTTCATCGACGGAAAATGGTATGTTTACTATGCTGCCGACGATGGCAACACCGATAACCATCAGCTTTACGTGCTCGAAAATGCCAATGCCGATCCCTTTGAGGGCGAATTCGTAATGAAGGGCCGCATTTCTACCGACCCCGACAACAACTGGGCCATCGACGGCTCTCTGTTCAAGCATCATGGAAAATTGTATATGGTGTGGTCGGGTTGGCAGACTCGTCGCGTCGATACCGAAACACAATGCATCTATATTGCCGAAATGGCCAATCCCTGGACTCTCGGCAGCGAGCGTGTGCTTGTCTCTATGCCGGAATTCGAGTGGGAACGCCGTTACAAATCGGCCGACGGCTCGATGCCCGACCATGTGATTTATGTCAATGAAGGCCCGCAGCCGCTGGTCGACCCATCGGGTAAATTTGTTCACATCATTTACTCGGCAAGCGGATGCTGGACCGAATACTACACCCTGGGCATGCTCACCGCCGATGCCGATGCCGACTTGCTCAATCCTGTTTCATGGCGAAAGAGCTCCGAGCCGGTGTTCTCGCAATCGCCCGAAAACGGAGTATTCGGTACAGGCCACAACAGTTTCTTCATGTCGCCCGACAGTACCGAATACTATATTCTTTATCATGCCCGCAACACCCAGAAGGACATCCCGGGTATGGGCGATTGCCGCACTCCGCGTGCTCAGCGATTCGAGTGGGTGGATGGTTATCCGCAGTTCGGAACCCCGAAGCCTCTGGTGGCCCGAATGACCAAGCCGTCAGGCACTCCGTTGGCCCGATAGCCGGTTCACTCCCTGTGCCGGCTATTTCTCACCCCAGTCGCGAAGTCGCTTCAGCGCCTCGAGGTAGTAATAGTCGGCATAGTTCAGAGGCACATCCACCTCGCTGTTGGCCGGCTTGCTTCCCACGCTGTGCATAAGCAGGAAGCCGCCATTGCTCCCTTCTTGAGCCAGAAAGTCGGCCGACGAGAGCGTTTCCACTATGCTGCGCGCATATTTCCGGTAGCTCTTCGATTCGCCAGCCGGCACATATTTTGCCATCTCCAGAAGTGCCGATGCAATGATGGCGCCTGCCGATGCATCGCGCTCCGGATTTGCCTCAGGAGCATCCATGTCCCACAGCGGAACGTGGTCCTTCGGCATATTGGGATGATTACGCATAAATTCGAATGTCTTCCGGGCTTGGTTCAGGTAACGGATATCGGCAGTGTAGCGATAAGCCATGGTGAAACCGTATATGGCCCATGCCTGTCCGCGCGACCATGCCGATTCATCGGCATATCCCTGTGCTGTAACCTTTGCAGTGACTGCACCGGTGGAAGTGTCGTAGTTAAGCACATGGTAGCAGCTGCCGTCGGCACGGAAATGATTGGCCAAAGTATGCTCAATGTGCGAGATGGCAATGTTGTAGTAGCGGTAGTCGCCGCTGAGGCGTGTAGCCTCAAACAACAGTTCCAGATTCATCATATTGTCGATTATCACCGGGCATTTCCAATGCTTGAACGAGTTCCACGACTGTATCACCCCGGCCTTTGCACGGAATCGTGTGCATAGCGAGCGGGCAGTCTGCACTATCACCGCCGGATAGGTGGCGTTGTCGGTTAGCTTGTAGCCGTTGCCAAAGCTGCTGCCAATCATGAATCCCACATCGTGGTGCGATGTAAGGTTCTTCACCTCCTCGATGCTGGCGTCGTACTTCTCGGCAAGTGTGCGCCACCTCTCGTGGCCGCTCAGTTCGTAAAGATACCACAGCGAGCCGGCAAAGAAACCGCTGCGCCAGTCGTCGGGGCGCATCAGCCGCAATGTGCCGTCGCTCTTCACCGATACGGGGTTGTCGACTCCCGGATTCTTCAAGGTTGAAATCATATACTCCATTTGCTTTTCTGCCTTGTCGACGTTGAAGTCAACAATGCTTCTTGCGCTGGCAATTGCTGTCGTGCACAATGCCAATGCCATGGCTGCCGCCACTCGTAATGTCTTCATTGATATATTTTTATTTTGGTTATGTATGCAAAGTTAACCATTTCGTGCTTATGGACAATATTGCCTCACGGATTATTTTTCTGATTGCTTGCCGGGGTAATTGGGCGATTGTTTGTGCGAAAAGTGTTATATTTGCCATGGGAAGTAGATGAGTTGGTAGCTCACTACTAAGGTAGTCATTTTTTGCCTTAGTAACTACTTCCTATTTTTTATTTTTGCCAAAACGTTTAGGACAATATTGATTTGTAATGACTAAATTGAGTGTAAATGAGTTCCGCAACGAGGTTATCTCGAACATGACCGACAACATTCTTCCGTATTGGATGAACAATATGGTCGACGAGGAAAATGGCGGATTCTACGGACGTCGCGACGCCAACGACAATCTGGTGGTCGATGCCCCTAAGGGTGCCATTCTTAATGGCCGCCTGTTATGGTCGTTTGCTGCGGCTTACCGCATGACCAAGCGCCCGGAATATCTTGAAATGGCTAACCGCGCCAAGCGATATATCATCGACCATTTCTACGACAAGCAGTATGGTGGCGTATATTGGTCGGTCAGTGCCGATGGCTCGCCGCTCGATACCAAGAAACAGATATATGCCATAGGTTTTGTTATCTATGGCCTTAGCGAACTGGTGCGTGCCACCGGCGATGCCGAAGCACTCGTGTACGCCATCCGTCTGTTTCACGATATTGAGGAGCACAGCCGCGACCGCCGAAACGGAGGATATCTGGAGGCGTTCACTCGCAAATGGGGCGAAATTGCCGATATGCGCCTGAGCGATAAGGATGCCAACGAGAAGAAGACCATGAACACTCATCTGCATGTCATTG
>JBJEKE010000201.1:0-3076 GCA_051878475.1 Muribaculaceae bacterium
ACTGTCCTTGTTGCTTGGGCTGTTGCTGGCGTTTGCCTTGGCCGTCGGCTTTGGGTTCACGCTGTTTCTGCCCCTGCTGGCTCTTATTACGCGAGCGCTTTTTGTTCTTGTCGAATCGGGTAAGGCTGTTTTGGCCAACGATATCGCCAAACTCCTTTTTCTCGGGTTTAGCCGAACCTTCAAGCGAATCGAGGCGATCGGGCTTAATACCTTGCTTGTTAAGGGCAATCACCTCGGCAACTCTGTCAGGAGTTAGAGTAACGAGATTAGCCGGAACAGACTTGTCGGTAGAGTACACCATCTCCCCCTTGAAGATGTCGGTCTTGAAATGGTAATACACGGCATCCTGGGTGTGTAGCTGAACATCGCGTGGCGGCAGCTTTTTTGAAGCCTCCACATAAGCGTCAACCTCAAAGTTCATACAGCACTTCAACTTGGCACACTGTCCGGCAAGTTTCTGCGGATTGAGCGAGAGGTCTTGATGCCGAGCGGCATTGGTCGATACCGACACGAAATTGCTCATCCAGCTCGAACAGCAAAGCGGACGCCCGCAAGGACCGATACCGCCAATTCGGCCCGCTTCCTGACGAGCACCAATCTGCTTCATCTCAACACGGATTTTGAATGTATCGGCCAGGACCTTAATCAGTTGACGAAAATCGACACGCTCATCGGCAATATAATAGAAAATGGCCTTGTTTCCATCGCCTTGATACTCCACATCGCCGATTTTCATATTCAGATGCAAGTCTTCGGCTATTTTACGCGAACGTATCATAGTATCGTTCTCACGTGCCTTTGCAGCCTCAAATTTCTCAAGGTCGGCAGGTTTGGCCTTGCGGAACACGCGGAGGAACTCAATGTCGGGTCGCAGGTTTGCTCGGCGCATCTGCAATGCAACGAGTTTACCCGTCATAGTCACCTTTCCAATGTCATGACCTGGACTTGCCTCAACAGCAACAATGTCGCCACACTGAAGCTGCAAGTTGTTTGTGTTGCGGAAAAATCCCTTTCGGGTATTCTTGAATGTAACCTCCACCATCTCCGAAGCATTGAATCCGCCGGGGATGTCGGCAAGCCAGTTAAAGGAATGAAGCTTGCTTCGCGGCGCCACATCAGCGCATTGGCAAACCGGAGATGCAGTTTGCCGTGCCGATTTATCGGCGGACTTCACCGCTTGTTGCTTCTTCGCACCTTCGGCTTCGGCTATTAAAGACGGTTCGAGGTCGTCAATGTTATTTACATCTTTAATATCCATCGCAGCAAATTATTTTGCGAAACTTACGGCACGGGTCTCACGGATAACGGTGATGCGGACCTGGCCAGGATATGTCATTTCATCTTGGATGCGCTTTGCAATTTCTGCCGAGAGCTTTTCGGTTTCGGCATCATCAATCTTGTCGGCACCTACTATTACGCGTAATTCACGCCCGGCCTGAATGGCATAGGTCTTGATTACACCGGGATACGATAGTGCAAGCTGCTCTAAGTCGTTGAGGCGCTTTATGTAGGCCTCAACCACTTCGCGACGAGCACCGGGACGAGCGCCAGAGATGGCATCGCACACCTGTACTATAGGAGCGAGCAGGCTCATAGGCTCAACCTCATCGTGGTGCGAGCCGATTGCGTTACAGATATCCGGCTTTTCCTTGTACTTTTCAGCAAGTTTCATTCCAAGCAATGCATGCGGCAATTCGGGCTCTTCGTCGGGCACTTTGCCTATATCGTGCAACAGACCGGCACGACGAGCCTTCTTCGGATTCAAGCCAAGTTCCGATGCCATAACGGCACACAGATTGGCTGTCTCGCGCGAGTGTTGCAACAGATTCTGGCCGTAGCTCGAACGATACTTCATCTTACCCACAAGACGAATCAACTCGGGATGCAGGCCATGGATTCCAAGGTCGATGGCTGTACGCTTACCTGTTTCGATAATTTCTTCCTCAATTTGCTTACGCACCTTGGCAACAACTTCTTCGATGCGCGCCGGGTGAATACGCCCGTCGGCTACAAGCTGATGCAGGGCAAGGCGTGCAATCTCTCGACGTACAGGGTCGAAGCCTGAGAGAACAATGGCTTCAGGGGTGTCGTCAACAATGATTTCAACTCCGGTTGCAGCTTCGAGTGCGCGTATGTTGCGACCCTCACGGCCAATGATGCGGCCCTTGATTTCGTCGCTCTCGATATGGAACACTGTCACGGCATTCTCAATGGCGGTTTCTGTGGCCACTCGCTGAATCGACTGAACAACGATGCGCTTGGCCTCTTTATTGGCTGTAAGCTTGGCCTCGTCCATGATGTCGTTGATATACGATGCTGCAGCGGTCTTGGCCTCATCCTTAAGCGACTCGATGAGCTTTTCCTTTGCCTCTTCAGCAGAAAGGCCCGAAACGTGCTCGAGAGTGTCCTGAATGTTGCGCTGCATCTTGTCGAGTTCCTGTTTCTTTGCATCGATAAGGACCAACTGGTTCTCAAGGTTCGACTTCAAAGTGTCGTTCTCGCTTTTCTTGCGCTGCAATTCGGCTTGCATCTGCCCAAGCTGCATCTCGCGCTGCTTGAGTTTTGCCTCAGTCGACTGAATCTTCGACATACGTGCATTTGCGGCTTTTTCGGCTTCGGTCTTAATTTTCATCTCCTCTTCCTTTGCTTCAAGGAGCTTGTTTTTCTTAATCACCTCGGCCTCGAGCTTTGCCTCTTCAACAATACTTTTCGCGCGTGAACGCGAAATAATACGAATTATAATAAATGTGCCTAAAGCACCAACAATTAGTGCGGCTACTGCCGCGATAATAACATCCATAAAAATAAATAAAAATGCACCACCATCTAAGCCTAAGCCTAAATGAAAGTGCGGTAAAAAATCTCAAAAATACAAAATTTCCGGACCTCGGCAGCTCGTGGCTAACAAAACAGCCGAGCCGGTATATCTTTATTGCTTTCTCACATCTCAAGCAGAATCTTGTCGAGCTGTTTTTCAAACTCGTCGAGCGTCTGCTCTACCTCTTTCTGTTTCGAAGCATACTGTTCTTCGCGTACTCGCATTTTCGACACAGCTTCGTAATATTGACGAGCAAAG
>JBJEKE010000202.1:0-3056 GCA_051878475.1 Muribaculaceae bacterium
GGTTGATGCCTCTGCAAGTTAAGCCATGCTCAATAATTATTTAGGACAATATTGGATTAATATAAGAAAAATTCTTATATTCGCATTGTATTTAAAAACAACAACTAATATGATTTACCGTTTCAACATAGTTAGCGATGAAGTCAACAATTTCAAAAGAGTGATTGAAATTGACTCTGATGCTACTTTTTTTGATTTGCGCAATGCAATTCTCGATTCTGTAGACTATACCAAGGACCAGATGGATTCGTTTTTCATTTGCGATGATGATTGGTCGAAGCGTATCGAAATTACACTAACCGATATGGGTACAGATTCCGATGTCGACGTATATCTTATGGAAAACACAAAGTTGAGTGACTTGATTGAAGAAGATGATCAGAAGCTCCTTTATGTGTTTGATTATCTCACAGAGCGTGCATTCTTTATGGAAATGAAGGAATCGATTCCCGGGAAATACCTCAGTGCACCGGTATGCACCAAGAAAGTAGGCAAGGCAGGCCCTCAAAATATTGATATCGATGTATTTACTGCTTCATCGGCCGATGTTCAATCACAAGGCATTCTTGACGATGAATTCGACGACAATCTGTATGATGAAGATGAACTTGAATCGGAAGGCCTCACTGACTGTGACCTTGATGACTTGAACTAAACAGAATTCATATTTATAACGAAAGCGGCATCCGGAAATCGAGATGCCGCTTTTAATATCGGTAATTCAATAATTAGCCAAGGAATCCGAGCAATGCACCAGCAGCGACAGCTGAACCAATAACACCAGCTACGTTCGGGCCCATGGCATGCATAAGCAAGTAGTTGGTTGGATCGTACTGCAAGCCAATATTGTTCGAGATACGGGCAGCCATTGGAACAGCCGATACACCGGCATTGCCGATGAGCGGGTTGAGTTTCTTGCTCTTAGGCAGAATCAGGTTGAAAATCTTAACGAAAAGTACACCCGATGTTGTGGCAATGATAAATGCCATGAAACCAAGGAAGAAAATCTTGATAGTGTCCCAAGTAAGGAATTGCGATGCTTGAGTGGATGCACCGACTGTCATACCCAGAAGGATGGTAACAATGTCGGTGAGAGCGTTGCTGGCAGTCTTGGCCAGACGAGTTGTCACTCCACTTTCACGAAGCAAGTTTCCGAAGAAGAGCATACCCAACAAAGGCAGACCTGAAGGCACAACAAAACAAGTGAGAATCAAACCGATTATCGGGAAAAGAATCTTCTCGTTCTGCGATACGGCGCGAGCAGGTTTCATCTTTATCAATCGCTCCTTCTTTGTGGTCAAAAGTTTCATGATAGGCGGTTGGATAACAGGAACCAATGCCATATACGAATAAGCAGAAACTGCGATGGCACCCATCAGGTTTGGTGCCAGCTTTGAAGAAAGGAAAATTGCGGTTGGGCCATCAGCACCACCGATGATACCGATAGCACCGGCTTGGTCGGGGTTGAATCCGAGGGCAAGCGATACAATGTATGCACCGAAGATGCCAAATTGGGCAGCAGCACCTACTAGCATCAACTTCGGGTTGGCAATAAGGGCGCCAAAGTCGGTCATTGCACCGATTCCGAGGAAGATGAGTGGTGGATACCAACCATATCGAACACCGCCATAGAGAATATTGAGAACCGAACCTTCTTCGTAAATACCGATTTCCATACCTGAGGTAAAAGGTATGTTACCGATTAAAATACCGAAGCCGATTGGAACCAATAGCATTGGCTCAAAGTTGTGCTTAATGGCAAGATATAAGAAGAACAGGCCCACTAATATCATGATTAAGCATTGTGGTGAATCCATCAGATTGTAAAAACCTGTGAATCTCCAAAATTCAAGTAAATTCTGAGCTATAAAATCCATAGCATTATTCAATTACGAGAAGATCGGTTCCTTCAGAAACAGAATCTCCCTTGTTGACCAAAATAGATTTAACAACGCCGTCCTTTGGAGCATTGATGTTGTTCTCCATTTTCATGGCTTCGAGAATAACTACTACTGAACCTGCTGTTACAGAGTCGCCAACTTTAACCTTGATGTCGTTGATAACACCTGGAAGCGGCGATTTCACAGCGGCCTGTCCTGCCGATGCAGCAGTTGGCTTGGCAATAACCTTTGCACCTGTATCGGTTCTTGGAGCAGCGGCTGGTTTAACTGAAGCTACTGTAGTTTTCTTTACTTCTTTTTCTTCGATTTCAACGTTGTAAGGTGTGCCGTTAACTTCTACTTGTACAACATTGCCTTCGATGTCACCGACGGCTACCTTATAATCGTTACCATTGATTTTATATTTATATTCTTTCATAATAGTTTAATTTAATGAGTTTAACGGCGTGGCAATTCCCGTAAGGTATAAATCTTAGAGCTCCATGGTGAATATGCTCGTTTCACTTTGTTGATAGTAAGTATAGTCGACTCTTGGTCGTGGGCATTCAGATGCTCGTAAAGAGCCATAGCAATTGCAGCTATTTCTTCACCTGAATCAGCGCCCTTTGATGATACGACACTGTTGTCGATTACTTCAACACCTTGCGATTCGAGTTTCTTCTTGTGAGCAGAACGGGCATTGAGCATGCCAATGATTCTGAAGAGAATATAAAGCAGAATCAATGCACTGAATACAACCGACATAGCCATAATTGCCATACCGACGCCGTAAGGGTCATTTACTGCAAACTTCTCTATTTTGTCGTTCTTTTCAGAAACCTCATTAGGGCTTCCGGGAGTTACATAGTCGGCAGGAACTGTGGTGCCGTTATGAATCTCCCATTCACCATTTTTCAGACGCACATATGCCTGGTTCGAACCGAGGCTGGCTGGTACTTCAATCTCATCGATCAGTGTCTCTCCATTTGAATCGTAAAGAGCAATGTAGTTCACTGCATTTGGGGTGAGCTTGATGTTCATGTGGAATGTTCCACGGCCTGGCATACCATCGGCGTGGAACACAGCATATTGCAATGGCGGAATCTTGGTGTTGACGTCGTTGCGTGGCACTGCATATCGCAATTCCGAAGCTTCATCGTTTTTGAAATGCTCAAC
>JBJEKE010000203.1:0-3048 GCA_051878475.1 Muribaculaceae bacterium
AAAACGATGCGAAGCATGTAGGGGCGTATAGCAATACGCCCGAATCACAAACAACGCCACACGCATTGTCCGGTCACATGTAGGGGCGTATAGCAATACGCCCGAAAACACACGCATCAATCACATCGCGTTGGTATTTATTGTGCCATCGCATCGGTCACCGGGCGTATTACGATACGCCCCTACAACAACGCATCAACACACCACATTACAACGTGGCGTGCGGAATCCGAATCCCATAACAGCAAAAAAACACTCAAATCACGAAAAACAACACAAAAAACACCACATAAATGAAAACAAACCATTAATTTTGCTTTGAGAAAAGGCATATTTGTTTCCTTTTACCTGTTCACTACGGTATTCCGCTGCATTCTCAATATAATAAGATGGACAATATTAACATTTAACTATTAAATAACTACAAATGAATAGAAATTTACTACGGTACAGACTCGCGGCAATAGTCGCGCTGTTTATCTCGCTGCTTATGCCCACCGTGGCAAAGGCACAGGAAGCCTACGCCGTTGAAGACGGCACAACACTCACGTTTTATTACGATGACCAACGCGCCAACCACACTGGCACTGTGCGTGACATTGGCAAAACTTCAGACCTTATTGAAATTAAGAAAGTCATTTTTGACACATCTTTTAAGAAATATGCACCCACAAGCACAGCAGAATGGTTCTATAATTGCAAAAAACTTGAGACTATCGAGGGAATTAAAAACCTCAACACCGATGAGGTAACCAATATGAGCCATATGTTCTGCAACTGCTACGTCCTGACCTCGCTCGATGTATCCGGCTTCAACACTGAGAAGGTAACCGATATGAGCTATATGTTCTGGGACTGTAATTCACTGACCTCGCTCGACGTTTCAGGTTTCAAAACCAATAATGTAACCAATATGCTGGGCATGTTCTTGGGCTGCCAATGGCTAACCACGCTCAACGTGTCGAACTTCAACACCGAGAAGGTTACCAATATGGATGGCATGTTCCATTCTTGCTGTAACATGACCACGCTCGACCTATCGAACTTCAACACCAAGAATGTGACCGATATGCACAATATGTTCCTATTCTGCGAATCGCTAACCACGCTCGACCTATCGAACTTCAACACCGAGAAGGTAACTGATATGAGCAATATGTTCAACGGATGCATCGAACTGACCACGCTCCACATAACGAACTTCAGCACCGAGAGTGTAACCGATATGAGTTGGATGTTTACAGGCTGCGAAGCCCTTGCCACAATCTATTGCAACAATACTTGGACGTGCGATGAGTCAACCGATATGTTGTTCTACGGTTGTACCTCGCTTGTTGGCGCAGTGTCATACGATGAAAACAAAACTGACGTTTCGATGGCGAACCCTAATACCGGTTATTTTACAACTAATTATGCGACTAAAGCATACGTCGTTGAAGATGACGCTACCCTCACGTTCTACTACGACGACCTATACGTCACACGCACCGGCACAGTGTATGGCATCGACAAAACGCATGGTGAAACTCCTCACCCTATTTGGGCCGGCACCGACAGGGCTGTTTATAATGACAAGATTACTAAAGTGGTATTCGACGAATCGTTCAAAACATATCTCCCAACAAGCACTGCATATTGGTTCTATAACTGCAGAAAAATTGAGACAATAGAGGGAATTGAAAACCTTAACACCGAGAAGGTAACCGACATGAGCAATATGTTCTGCAGGTGCAACGCCTTGACTTCGCTCGACGTTACGGGTTTCATCACCGATAATGTAACCGATATGAGCAATCTGTTCTGCAACTGCGAAGCCTTGACTTCAATCGACGTTACGGGTTTCAACACCGACAATGTAACCAATATGGCTGGCATGTTCAATTCTTGCTATTCTCTGACCTCGCTCGATGTATCGAACTTCAACACCGAGAAGGTAACCGATATGAGCTATATGTTCCTCGGATGCAACAAACTGACTTCGCTCGACGTTACGTGCTTCATCACCGATAATGTAACCGATATGAGCTATATGTTCCACGACTGCGAATTGCTGACATAGCTCGATGTGTCGAACTTCAACACCGAGAAGGTGACCAAGATGAACCTTATGTTCGAGTGGTGCCTTTCGCTTACCTGGCTCGACCTATCGAATTTCAACACCGAAAATGTGACCGAGATGCAAGAGATGTTCTTAAACTGCCGTTCGCTCAAAACCATCTACTGCAACGATACTTGGACGTGTCAAAAAGCATCAGGCATGTTCTTCTATTGCTTCTCGCTTGTTGGCGCTGCGGAATTCAATGAAAACTTATTTGACATTTCGATGGCGAACCCCGAGACTGGTTATTTCACATCTTGTTCTCTTGAAAAAGAAGCATACGCAATTAACGATGGCAGTGCGCTCACGTTCTACTATGATAAAATACGTGCATCCCGCACCGGCACGGCGTACACAGCGCTTGACAAGCACGAATGGACAAATTCGAATATAACAAACGCGATATTCAGAATCTCGTTCAAGAAATATCTCCCAACAAGCACTGCATATTGGTTCAAGGATTGCAAAAAACTTGAGACTATCGAGGGAATTAAAAACCTCAACACCGATGAGGTAACCGATATGAGCTATATGTTCTGGAACTGTAATTCACTGACCTCGCTCAACCTATCGAACTTCAAAACCGATAATGTAACCAATATGCTGGGCATGTTCTACTATTGCACCAGCCTGACCTCGCTCGACCTATCGAGCTTCAACACCGAGAATGTAACCATTATGGATGGCATGTTCCATCATTGCATTTCGCTGAAATCGCTCAATGTATCGAGCTTCAACACCGAGAAGGTAACCGACATTCACAATATGTTCTTATACTGCCAATCGCTAACCTCGCTCGATGTGACCAACTTCAACACCTCAAATGCAACCAATATGAGCTATATGTTCTCCTACTGCACCAACCTGACCTCGCTCGACCTATCGAGCTTCAACACCGAGAAGGTAACCGATATGAGCTATATGTTCTGGGGCAGTAAGTCACTGTCCTC
>JBJEKE010000204.1:0-3042 GCA_051878475.1 Muribaculaceae bacterium
TATAGCCTCAGTAGTGCCTTCACCACCATCGGCCACAATAAACGTTGACACCCTGCAATGAGGCAGCAGCCCAAGAATTGCAGTTCGAGCCTCCTCGGCAATTTCGGCCGAACTAGCCGAGCCCTTGAACGAGTCGAACGCCAAAACTATGTTATCGATATGCTTCATAGCCACGAAGATAATAAAAAAGCAGACACACCACCATAAAAAGGTGATGCACCCGCCATAATAAATATTCTGAAAGAATCAATGCCCTATTTTTGAGCCCTTGATGCCGCCTTTTACACCACCGCCCATGCTGAAGATGTTCTGGTCGTAGCTCACAGTCTTGTTGGCCGATTCACGTTTGCGCTTAAGGGCAAGTTCCACGAGGCGGTCCATAAGCTGGTCGAATCGAATACCAGTAGCTTCCCATAGATAGAACGATAGCGAACCGGGAATGGTGTTGATTTCGTTAACATAGATTTCGCCGTTGGAGCGGTCGCGAATCACATCGACACGGCTGACGCCATGGCACGAAAGCACACGGAAAGTCTCTCCAGCAAGAAACTGGATTCGCTTTGTGACATCGTCAGGGAGTTCAGCAGGAATGCGTTTCTGCGAGGCCTGCATTCCCTTGGCCCCCTTAGAGCCTCCCATATATTTATCTTGATACGAGAGGATTTCACCGCTCTTGATAGGTTCCTCGAGCACCGAGGTTTGGTATTCGTCGCAATTGCCAAGCACAGAGCAGTTGATTTCCTGAAGGTCCTCGACCATGTGTTCAACTATCAGACGTGTTGAATACACTTCAGCCTCATCGATTTTCTCGACAAGTTGCTCACGCGAAGTTGCACGACCGATACCCACACTGGATCCCAGATTGGCAGGCTTCACGATAACCGGATAACCGAGTTTACCCTCGATGTCGGCAATAATGGCATCGCGCTGTGCAAACCACTGCTTGTCGGTGAACCACACATAGTCAACCACCGGGATGTTGCATGCCTGCATAATCATCTTCATCGAAATCTTGTCCATTCCGTTGGCCGAAGAGAAAGTGTTACATCCCGCAAATGGAATTCCGATTGACTCAAGAATACCCTCAAAAATACCGTCCTCGCCGTTAGAGCCATGGAGTACAGGAATCACCACATCGAGTTTTGCAACCACATCGGAGCCGAAAAGAGGCTTCTTCACACGATAAAGATTGTAATCGCCATAATGGGCACGCATATACACCTCTTCGGTCTTGGCAATGAGCGACTTCGTATCGCGATAGTTTGCAAGGTCGAGCAAAGCAGCCCCTGTGTACCATTTCCCCGATTTGGATATATAGATAGGAGTAACGTTATATTTTTCTTTGTTGATGGCACTCATGGCCTGAGAGGCCGAGATTACCGAAATCTCGTGCTCGGTAGAGCGGCCTCCGAAGAAAACACCAATGTTAGTTTTCATTATGAAATCAAAGTTTTAAAAATTCGAGTGCAAAAATAGCACATTAGTTGCTATCGGCGTGCATAATCAATCGGATTTCTTTGCAGTAAAAGCCATTAATACAATAATGGCAATCGAAGCAACTACGCTAACGGCAGCCAACGATGCCGAACCGTCGGCTACAGTGCCGATAGCAGCGAATGGCGAACCGGTTAAATCGGTGCTGTCGCAGAAATATGAGGCGATTACTACCGTGGAATTGTTGAGCGCATGGAAAAACACCGCCAGCCACAGCGAACCGCTCCAATAGAAAGCATATCCGAAAAAAGCACCAAGAAGGAGGCGCGGAACAAATCCGAAGAACTGCATATGGATGAAGCTGAACATGAAGGCAGAAATCCATATAGCAGCATGGATGCCCATAGGCTTCGACTGGAGAATGCGCTGCAGAGTTCCGCGGAACATGAGTTCCTCGCCAAAGCCGGTGAGCACGCCCACCGTGAGGATTGTAACCACAAGGCCCATCACTGAATTGTTATCCAAGAGGCTATTGGTAACGGCAGCGGCCTGATCTTCGAGCGAACGGAGCCACACTTCGAGCGGATGCATACTTTCGGGCAAGGTGATGCAGCTGTTCCACTCCACAATCCAGTTCATGGCCGGCATCGACACAACCCAAAGGATGAGGGCAAGCAACGAAATTTTCAGCTTAGGAACAGAGGCAAAGCCAAACATTGCCAGCACATTGCGCGATGCAAACAGCGCAGTGATCAGTGCGGGCAAAATCATTCCCAAAAGATTCTGCAACACCACCGAAATGCGGAGAGCGGCAGGCGATGTACCCTTTAACATCATGACTACAAGAGCCACAAAGCTGGATATGCCCAACCCGAAAACAAATGCACAAAGCAACAGCAGAATCCTGCGATTGAACGGCATCCTTGAATTAATATAACCTATGTTAGTCATTATTTCGAAGTATTTATTATAATAGCGCAAAAATAACAAAAAAGGCCTAAATAACTTGACATTCCTGACCGATAATACTAAATTTGAGGTGATAATCAGAAAAACAGGCAGGACAATGAAAACCAGAATTATACTTTTGGCATTGCTGATAATTACGTCGATGCTTCAGACTACAGTAATGGCTGAAAACAAAGAAGAGAAGAAGCAACGCAAGGAAAGAGAGAAGATAGAAAAGGCACGCGAGGATTCGATTGACTACGTAAAGGCCGTAGAAGCGCTAAAGGAGAACGAATTCACGTTGATAGCCGACCGTCTGGAATGTCGCGGCTATGTGTCGCACGTTAACGACAATGTTAACTTCATGAGCACCGGCGAGGGCCGAGGCATGGTTCAGATAGCCCCGTTCATGAGCGGGTTCGATGGCATCAACCTACGAGGCTCGGTACGATTCTCCGACGTTGAGATAAACAAAAAAGGCGATGTGATGGCCACAGCCGACATATTCGGCACATATATCAACGCCCGCGCCATAATCAACCTTAGCCGAGGAGGCAACACAGCTCATGTGACCATCACCTCCAACCTTTACCGTTGGCGGATATCGATGTACGGCAAGCTGTTCCCAACCCGGGTGTTCCCCGAATTGATGTCGGAGTT
>JBJEKE010000205.1:0-3018 GCA_051878475.1 Muribaculaceae bacterium
AGATAGCAACTAAGGATCATCATTTATTCAAATAAAATAGAATAACAATGAACTACCTTTTCGATGCGGTCGGCAAGGTTGTATAGCTGCTTTTCAATGATTTGTACGGGTTTAGGCACTTCCATGTACTCAAACTTTTTGCCAATTCGCTTCTCTATGTCGCGAATCTTCCCTTTTTCCTTCGAGTGGACTATCGATACCGACACGCCGGTCTTTCCGGCACGTCCGGTGCGGCCGCTTCGATGAGTATAAGTGGCAATGTCGTCGGGAAGTCCATAGTTGATAACGTGAGTAAGGTCGGTCACATCAAGGCCACGGGCAGCCACATCGGTGGCTACCAGCAGCTGCAGGTTGCGTTCGCGGAATTTCTTCATCACCATGTCGCGCTGAGCCTGCGACAGGTCGCCATGCAGCGAATCGGCGTTATATCCGTCTTGAATAAGCCAGTCGGCCACTTCCTGAGTTTCGCGGCGGGTGCGGCAGAAGATTATGCCGTAGATGTTCGGGTTATAATCGGCCACTCGCTTCAGCGCCTTGTATTTGTCGCGTGCATGCACCATGAAGTACACGTGGCGAACATTCTCGGCCCCTTCATTTCGAGTCCCAACCACGTACTCCTCAGGATTATGCATGTATTTCTTTGCAATCTTTGCAATCTCGGCGGGCATTGTGGCCGAGAACATGAGCATTTTGCGGTCGTAGGGCACATTGGCAAGTATTTCCTCTATGCTGTCAACGAATCCCATGTTGAGCATCTCGTCGGCTTCGTCGAGAATCACTGTATGCACTCCGTCGAGCGACACTGTGTTGCGGTTTATCAGATCGATCAGACGGCCCGGTGTGGCAACAATAATCTGTACACCCTTCTTTAGACTGCGTATCTGGCTCTCGATGCTCGAGCCACCGTAGACCGGCAATATCGACAGATTCTCGACATATTTCGAGAAATCGGCGAGGTCGCTGCCTATCTGCAGACACAGTTCGCGCGTAGGCGCCAAGATAAGCACCTGTGGACGGCTTATTTTTGTGTCGGTGCGCTGAATCACCGGCAAGCCATATGCAGCGGTCTTGCCGGTACCTGTCTGTGCCAGTGCCACCACATCGTTGTCGCTTGTCAACAGATGCGGTATCACAAGTTCCTGTATTGGCATTGGCATCACGAATCCCATTTCGTCGATTGCCTTTAATAAATCCTCTCGGACTCCTAATTCTTCAAATGTCTTCATTAATATAATATTTATCATTGCAAAATTAGTGATTATTCTGCGATATATCCTTATCGGCCGCTGCGCATTTGCTCTATAACAATGAAAATGTGTAACTTTGCACCGTTATTCATCAAGTTTTTTTATTTATAATGAAAGATATCTGTTGCATTGGGCATATCACCCGCGACAAAATCATTACACCCGAAAACGAATTCTATCAGGCTGGCGGAACGGCGCTTTATATGGCTTACGGCTTTGCTAACCTGCCTCACGATGTCAGTTTCGGGCTCATAACCAAGACCGGCTCCGAATCGGCCGATGTGATTAGCAAAATGCGTGCCGACGGTATCGATGTAGTTAACTTCGATAGCCGTAGCACTGTGTATTTCGAGAACAAATATGGCGCTAACTCCAACAATCGCAGCCAGCGCGTGCTTGCAAAGGCCGACCCGTTTACAATCGACGAGTTAGCTGATGCCGATGCCGGGGTTTTCCATCTGGGCACTCTTCTGAGCGATGATTTCTCTCCTGAATGCGTTGAGCGTCTTGCTCAGCGTGGCCGAATATCGATTGATGTACAAGGCTATCTGCGCGAGGTGCGTGGCGAAATGGTGGTTAGTACCAAGTGGGCCGATATGCACCGTGTGCTGGCTGTTACAAGCATTCTGAAGCTCAACGAAAAAGAGAAGGAAGCCATAAGCAACTACTCCGACCCGCGCGATGTGGCTCGTGAACTCGCTGCTTTGGGCGTTGAAGAAGTGGTGCTGACTTTGGGCAGCGAGGGTTCGCTGATTTATGCCCACCGCGAGTTTTATGACATTCCGGCATATAAGCCGGCAAAACTTGTCGATGCCACCGGTTGTGGCGACACATATTCCACCGGATACCTTTATGCCCGCATGCGTGGTGCCTGTTATGATGAGGCCGGACGTTTCGCCGCTGCTATGTGTACTCTGAAACTTGAACATTGCGGACCGTTCGACCGTACCGTCGACGATATCAATGCAATATTGGCATAATTACTCTGCTATATAAAGCGATTCCCCGAACTGCCCTCATAAAGTGGCATGTTTCGGGGAATCGCTGTAATTTAAAGGCTATATTATTTGCGTCGACGCACCGAACGCGCTGCCGACGATGAATTGTCGGTTTTAACCTTGGGCTGTTTCACCTTGGTAGTCTTCTTTTTCTTTGTCGATTTGGTGGTGCTTTTGTTTCCGCGGGCCGAGCGCGATTCCTTCACTTCGGATTTTTCATCCGATGCATCGCTGCCGTCGCGGCTTTCAATCTCGTTGGCCTTTGCCTCTGCTTCTTCACGCGCTTCTGCTGCTGCCTGGAGCTCTTCGCGGGTGGGCACCCACAGATGTTTGTCGAATGTGTGCAGACGATTGTCGATGCTGTCCTGGGCGCGTTTCATATCGTCGGGGTCGGGATACAGCTGCATCATCGACTTGTTCTGCAGATTGCGGGTCTTATATATTTCGCCATCATACATTGCCAGGTTGAAATAGTCGTCGAGGCTGTATTTCGGCAGGTTGTTGTCGTCGTCGGTAAAGATATATTGCTGCGACAGTGCAGGGCGTAAGGCATCGAATTTCACCCAGAACATAGGATAACGCACTGCTTCGCCGCCAAAATCGCCCGAACGGTGTAGAACGGGGCAAATGGCTTCAACACGCTGTTTCATGCGGTTGTTCACGCGGTCAAACTCCCAGCGCTCAAGCACATAGTAGCTCAGCACCTCGTTGGCGGGAACATCGCTCTCCTCGATGGTGAATCTCGGATGCTTTTCGCTGCTCCCTTTTGCTTC
>JBJEKE010000206.1:0-12450 GCA_051878475.1 Muribaculaceae bacterium
CACTAGTTCCTTTGCTTCCGACAATCCTTTTTCGGCCATCTCGGCAATTGCATATGACAACATCTCGGCATCGGATTCACCAAGCTGAGTGCGGTATTCGAGCGTCATCGACTTGCACACAGCCCCGGCGCGGACATGCATATAATTGATGTAAACCGACTGTTCGTCGCGAACAAAACTGAACACATCAACGTTGTGAATCTGTGCACTCACAATCACCGATTTCGCCTTGTACTTCTCAATGAGCAGGTATTTCTGCTTCAGCACCTCAGCTTCCTCAAAACGAAGCTCCGAAGCCAATGCAGTCATCTGCTCGATCAGCACATCAGAAATATGTCCGATGTTACCGCTAAGAATCTGCCTGATTTCATCAATGAAACCGCCATATTCCTCAGCCGAGATTGCGCCGGTGCAGCATCCTCTGCAATTCTTGATGTGATATTGCAGGCACAGTTTCAGCTTGCCACGGCTAATGGCATCGGCAGTGATGCCCGTTCGGCAAGTGCGGATGGGATACAGCTCGCGAATCAGTTCGAGCAGAGTGCGCACCATCGTCACATTGGTGTATGGGCCATAGTATTTGCCGCCACGGAGAGTCACGTCGCGAGTGACGAAAACCCGTGGATACAGCTCGTTGGTAACGCATATCCACGGGTAACTCTTATCATCCTTGAGCAGGACATTATAGCGCGGTTTGTTCTCCTTGATAAGGCTGTTCTCCAGGTGTAAGGCATCTTCCTCAGAGTTCACCACAATATACTTTAGGTCGGCGATGTTCCGCACCAACACATTAGTGCGAGCCACGGTGTGTTCGCGGTTGAAATATGAACGTACGCGACGACGCAATCGCTTGGCTTTTCCGATATAGATTATAGTGCCCTCTTTATCGAAATACATATACACTCCCGGCGACTCGGGGAGCATATCAATCTTCTCCTTCAGCCTTTCGGACGGTATAACCACACCACCCCCTTCTATCAATATATAATCATCGAATTAATATCCACATCGGCCGGGAATTTCTTGCGGCCCTCGAGAGCGCTGAGCTCAACGAGGAAGCTGATGTAGATTTTCTTCGGGTTGCACTGCTTCACTAGCTCGTAAGCAGCAGCCATGCTGCCGCCGGTTGCAAGCAAATCGTCGTGCAGCACCACGATGTCATTTTCGTTGATGGCATCGCTGTGAATCTCGATGGTATCAGTGCCATACTCCTTCTCGTAAGTCATGCTGATGGTGTCAGCCGGCAATTTACCAGGCTTGCGCAGCAATACGAAGCCTGCACCGATTTCGTTGGCAAGGATAGAACCGCAGATGAAACCGCGTGCCTCGATGCCCACCACCTTGGTTATGCCAAGATCTTTGTACGAATCGCGCAACTCCTCGCTCACGATGTGCAGACACTCGCCATCCTTAAACATTGTGGTCAAGTCGCGGAACAGAATTCCTTTCTTCGGAAAATCAGGAACATCCCTGATTTCACTTTTCAGTTTGTTTAGTTTTGCCTCTTCCATATAATAAAAAGTTTGTGTTTCACGTGGAACATTTTTAACCTATCGGCCTAATAATAAAAGTAATATGTTGACATCGCTTGGCGAAATCCCCGGTATTCTCGAGGCTTGCGCGATGGTTTCGGGATCGATGCGCGTAAGTTTCTGACGAGCTTCGGTAGATAGCGCCTTAATGTCGTTGTATGCGATTTTACCGCGTAATTTCACATTTTCGAGACGAGCGATTTTATCAGCAATCTGACGTTCTCTATCAATGTAGCCTTGGTACTTTATCAGAATCTCAGCAGCTTCTATAATTTCGTCGCGACGAGCTTCCTCGATGGCGTTGATGTGAAGCGCAAGTGCCGGCACCACGTTGGTAAGGCTCAACACCGATAGCTGCGGCCTTAGAATCAAATCGTAAAGTTTCGTACCCTGCTTGAGGGGCGAGGTGCCGAGCGAGTCGGCAAATTGGTTGAATATATCGGCTCGTATTGAGTGGTTTTTTGAGAATTCTATGAGTTCATCGCGCTGACGGCGCTTGCTTAGCATAAGCTGGTAACGCTCATCGGTTGCAAGGCCAATGGAATGTGACTTCTCGGTAAGACGCATATCTGCATCGTCCTGACGAAGCAGAATGCGATACTCAGCGCGCGAGGTAAACATGCGATATGGTTCGTCGACACCCTTTGTCACCAAATCATCAATAAGCACGCCAATGTATGCCTCATCGCGACTGAGGACAAAAGGCTCATCACCCCGCACACGAAGTGCGGCATTGATTCCTGCTATCAACCCCTGCCCTGCAGCCTCTTCATAACCGGTAGTACCGTTAACCTGACCGGCAAAATAGAGATTGTCGAGAAGCTTTGTCTCGAGGGTATGATACAATTGTGTCGGGTCGAAATAATCATACTCAATGGCATAACCGGGTCGGTAGATTTGCACATTACGCAGCGCCGGAATCTGATGAAGAGCATTAATCTGGACATCGAGCGGAAGCGACGACGAAAAACCGTTAAGATAGAATTCATGGGTGGTCTCACCCTCAGGTTCAAGGAATAGCTGATGAGATGTCTTATCGGCAAAAGTTACGATTTTTGTCTCGATACTAGGACAATAGCGTGGCCCGACGCTCTGAATCTGCCCGTTATAAAGCGGTGAATCGGGCAAACCGTCGCGAAGAATCTTATGAACTTCTTCGTTGGTATACACCATCCAGCAAGGACGCTGAGCGAGGGTGCGCTTCACGTTGGGAAGATAGGAAAACTTATGGAAATCGTCATCGCCATTTTGCACAACGGCTTGCGAAAAATCGATTGAACGGCTGTCGATGCGCACCGGCGTACCGGTTTTCATACGGCCAACAGTGAATCCGGCATCGCGTAATTGCTCGGTGATACCGTACGAAGCAGGCTCACTGATGCGGCCGCCCTGAATCTTCACCCTTCCTATGTGCATCAATCCGCTTAGGAATGTACCGGCTGTAAGCACCACAGCAGAGGCCTTGAAATCAACGCCAAGAGCCGTACGGGCCCCACAGACCTTGCCATCTTCAATAATTAGCGATACCACCGAATCCTGCCACATATACAGGCTGTCGGTGTTCTCGATAATAGAACGCCACTGGTGAATAAACCGGGCTCGGTCGCTCTGTGCTCGCGGACTCCACATGGCCGGACCTTTTGAGCGATTGAGCATCCTGAACTGGATTGCAGTAAGGTCGGTGACTATTCCCATTTGGCCACCCAAGGCATCTATCTCCCTGACTATCTGTCCTTTAGCTATACCACCAACCGCAGGATTACAACTCATCTGAGCTATCTTGTTCATGTCCATAGTGATGAGCAACGTGCGCACACCAAGATTTGCGGCAGCACAAGCAGCTTCACAACCGGCATGGCCGGCACCTATCACTATTACATCGTAGTCAAACCTCATAGAAGATTACATATTGCCGAGCAAGGCAAGTGCCTCGTCCTCGTGTCGTTCCATAATTTCTCGTTCTCCCGGACCTTTATCGTTAACCCCACAAAGGTGTAGTATGCCATGAATAATCACTCTCATAAGCTCGTTGTCGTAGGTTTTGCCAAGCAGCAGGGCATTCGAACGCACGGTTTCGAGCGAAATGAATACATCGCCGCTGATACGCATCGGACGCGAATAATCGAAAGTGATTACATCGGTATAATAATCGTGGTTGATATATTTGCGGTTAACCTCGAGAATCTTTTCGTCGTTACAGAAAATATACGTTACAGCACCCACCGATTTACCGAAACCGCGGGCAACCGACACAATCCAATTCTCAATGCGTTGAGTGTCGAACGAAGGCATCTCTACGCCATCCGTAGTATAACTGATTTCTGTCATATCGCAAAATTAATTAAAATAGATGCCGCAAACAAGAAAAAAAACAATTCAGAATGCACAGCGAAAGCTGCTATCTGAAGAAAATATATGAGGCAACAACTCCGGCAATAGAGCCAACGACATCGGCCAAAAGAGCGTAAGGAACAGCATAACGGGTTTTCTTGATGCCCACACTTCCAAAATACACTGCAAGAATATAGAAAGTGGTATCGGTGCTACCCTGCACACACGCCGAAACTCGCGACACGAAAGCATCGGCACCGTAAGTGTTCATGGCATCAATCATCATTCCACGCGAGCCGCTGCCGCTCAACGGCTTCATCAGCATTGTTGGCAACGCCCCTACCCAATCGGCATCGAATCCAAGGGCCGAGATGCATTGCGTTAGCCAGTCGGTAAGCACAGTCATGGCCCCCGAGGCACGCAGCATAGCAATGCCAACGAGAAATGCCACCAGATAAGGGATAATCATGACGGCTGTCTTGAATCCCTCTTTAGCCCCCTCAATAAAGGCGTCAAACATATTGACACGCTTACGCAATCCGGCACATATGAAACCCACTATCACGCTCATCAAAATAAAGTTGGCGGCAAACGACGAATAGCGTTGAACATCGTCCTGCGACAATGTCGACACATACCAAACCACACCGGCAAGCACTGCAGCAATGCCTACAAGCCACGAAAGCAATACCTTGTCGAAGAAATTGATGCGTTGACGGATGCACAGAGCAATGATTCCCACCAGAGTGGCAATGAAAGTAGCCACCAAAATAGGCATGAATACATCTGTAGGATTTGTCGCGCCACATTGCGCACGATACATCATCACACCGATTGGAATCATGCACAACCCTGAGGCATTGAGCACGAGAAACATTAGCATAGCTTCGCTGGCAGTATCCTTCTTGGGGTTGAGCTGCTGGAGCTCGTTCATTGCCTTCAATCCGAGGGGTGTTGCAGCATTGTCAAGACCAAGCATATTGGCTGACACATTCATGAATATCGAACCCATTGCCGGATGGTTCTTAGGAATGCCCGGGAATAGTCGGCTGAATAGCGGACTGACGAGGCGACCGAAAAATTGGATAACCCCACCCTGCTCTCCAATTTTCATCAAGCCCATCCAAAGCGAAAGAATGCCGGTCAGACCCAACGAAATTGTAAAGGCCGTTTCAGCTGCTCCGAACGATGAATTCATGATTTCGCTCCAAATGTTGAGATTTCCGTTGAAAACTGTTTCACCAACAGCAACAACAAATGCAATCAAGAAGAAGGCAATCCAAATGTAATTAAGAACCATAAAGCGATGATTTAGATGACAAAAGTAGTCAAATTATTCGGTAAACACAATTTGAGGCTGCGAGAGAACTGTCACAAATTTATTAGAGCCATAAGCGAAAGTGCCAAAAACAAGGGTATAAAGCTATGAATCAACTATTTATACAAATTTCAACTCGCTGAGAATTCAAAATTTGGAATCGCGCGGGAGATTAATCGGGAAAATTAAGGGGATTCCCACATAATATCACGCATATTTTTAGTTAACTTTGCGATGATGGTGGATGAAGAGCAAGCATCCAGAAAATTCTGAAGTTTCACGTGGAACGGCATCTGCACCCACATGCGAAATTCTCAAACTTTGCAAACGAAGTATGAAAATTAATTTCAACCGAACATATTCAATGAGTCGCTTTGCCGAAGGTCGACTCGGCAAACTGATTTGCAACCTGCTGATTGCCCTGCTTATACTGGCAATAGCGCGAGTGGCATTCATCGTAGCGAACTACGACAAATATGCCGAGGCAATGAGCGTTGAATTACTGAAAGGGATTGCCCGCGGCGGACTTACCTTCGACCTAGCCGCTCTGTTCTATATCAACTCGCTCTACATAGTACTATATTTGTTTCCACTCCACATCAAGGAGCGCAGCGGCTACCATATTGGGCTGAAATGGCTGTTTGTGATAAGCAACAGCATTGCACTGGCAGCCAACCTGTGCGATTGCGTGTATGTGCGGTTCACCGGCAGGCGCACTACAGCCACCGTGTTCAGCGAATTCAGCCATGAGAGCAATCTGGCCGAGATTTTCGGCACCGAGATTCTGCACAACCTTCCACTGGTAGTGCTCGCCATAATAGTGATATGGGGCGCATGGAAACTGTATCAAACACCCAGGACCGACCGACGCAATGAAGGTTGCTTGTGGTATTATATTAAGAGTACACTATCGCTCGTGGTGGCAGCTCTATGCGCAGTAACAGCCATACGTGGCGGTATCGGCCAGACAGTGAGACCAATCAGCATCAGCAACGCCAACCAGTATGTTGACCGCCCTATCGAGGCTGCAGCCGTGCTCAACACCCCGTTCTCAATAATCCGCACCATCGGCAAACCGGCATTCAACATTCCAGAATACATGCCGGCAGAAGAAGCCGAGCGATATTATTCGCCTGTGCACTACCCTAAAGATTCGATAGGCACAAAGCGAACGATGAATGTGGTGATATTCATAGTGGAGAGCTTCTCCCGCGGTTTCATCGGTGCACTAAACACCGATATCCAAAACGGTGAATACAAGGGGTACACACCATTCACCGACTCGCTCATAAGCGTCTCACGCACATATAAATACGCCTTTGCCAACGGCATGAAAAGCATCGACGGAATGCCATCGGTGCTATCATCGATACCGATGATGATAGAGCCGTTTTTCCTCACTCCGGCATCGATGAACCACATCGGAGGAATAGCCCACGAACTAAAATCGGAAGGCTATTACTCGGCATTTTTCCACGGAGCGCCCAACGGTTCGATGGGATTCGAAGCCTTTGCTCGGTCGTCGGGCTTCGATAACTATTTTGGCCTCAACGAATACTGCAAATCGGCAGAACACAACGGCATGGACGACTTCGACGGCTCATGGGCTATCTGGGACGAGGAATTCTTCCAATACTTCGCCGAGGAGATGAACCGCTTCAAGCAACCATTTGTCACGGCGCTGTTCAGTGCTTCGTCGCACCATCCGTTCCATGTTCCAGCTCGTTATGCCGACATTTATCCCGAAGAAGGTGGACATCCAAACTTCAAATGCATCCGTTACGTCGACATGGCTTTGCAGCGTTTCTTCGAACGGGCAAAACGCGAGCCTTGGTTTGCCAACACACTGTTCGTTATCACCTGCGACCACTCGAGCGATGCGGTAAGCACCATAGAAGGTGCCAACTACGGCAACGACCAACAACAATTCGCGGCCCCGATAATATTCTATGCACCAAGCGATTCGACCTTGCGCGGAACAGACACCTCTACCCTCGCCCAGCAGATAGATATCATGCCCACGGTGCTGGGATATCTGGGTTACGACAAGCCTTATGTGGCCTTCGGAATCGACCTGTTCAACACTCCTGCCGACAAGGCCTTCACATTCAACTACCTTGCCGGTACATACCAATATGCACGTGGCGACTACTTCTTGCAATTCGACGGCACAGCCACCAAGGCAATATACAATTTCCACAACGACAATACGCTGTCACACAATCTATTAGATTCCTTACCAAGCGATTCGGTGAAAGCGATGGAAATGGAGCTGAAGTCGATAATCCAGCAATATGCCGAACGAATGAGAAACGACCAGCTTACCTACCGACATTAATTAAACTAATAGTCATTTATAAGTATGAAAAAGATTCTTTTCTTTACACTGTTGCTTGCATCGTTACTGATGCCTATAAACGCAACAAAAGCTGAATGGGCACTGAAAGGAGTGCCAACAACTAAAGTCTTTTACGAAGGCAGTACAACAGGCGGATTCCACGACGGAATTGCTGTGGTTCAAGATGTTGAGTCAAAAGACTGGAAAGTGCCGTACGGAGCCATCAACACCATGGGCCAGTTAGTTATCCCATACAAATACAAGAAACTATCCGATTTCTACAAGGGAACTGCCTATGCACAAAACATGGACGGGAAATACGGTATCATCAATACATCTGATGTGGTGCTTTTGCCGTTTGAATACAAAGAAATTACACGCGTTGATAATCATCCCGACCTATACATGGCAAAAAATTCGGAAGGAAAATTCTTTTTCTACGAAGGACGATTGCTGAATACCACAGCAGCATCATACACCGATACCGATGCTTTTCCTTTCATTCGTATAGACGACTATCATCTGAATATCAACACCGGACAAATAATAAAAAGCGCGTATAAAGTGTTTGGATACTACTCCGGAAATAATGAATATTACCAATCCGACGGCACCCCAATCGATGCCGAAAAAGGAAAGATAAGCAGCAAAGGCATATCCTGGTTCAGAGATGAAACTTCGGAACTCTTCGGGCTGAAAAACGAGGCTACAGGGGCCATTGTCATTCCTGCAAAGTTCGAGTTCATGAAAACAAGGGTGTGGACACATAATGTGCTTGTAGCCTCAAGTTGCAAAAACGAGGATAAAGATTGTATCATCAATGCCGACGGCACCATCGTCGAAATGCCAGGCAACGTCCTTTTCTTAACAGACTATGGAATAGTATTTTATATAGAAGACAGGTATGGCTTATGCGACTATAATGGTAAGATTATATTACCACTTGAAAACAGTTTTATTACTCAAAATCCAATATTTGGCGAAGCAGTATTTATCGGGAGCAAGGATGGTCAACAATATTTATTTAACGCGAAAACAAATAAACGCATAGAAGGATTCTTTGACGAAACAAAAATCAACGAAGGCATTGGAATCTCATGGAAAGACGGAAATAGCTACTACGTGGATTTAGCAACTTTCGAAGTTATAGCCGGACCATACAAAAATGCATATAAATTCAGTGAAGGGCTTGCAAAAGTTGACGACAACAAGTTCATCAACCGCAAGGGAAAAGTTGTGGCCGACTTCAGCCAATTCAGTAGTATAGGTCACTTTTTCTCGGAAGGGGTGATTCCGGTGGAATATAGAGATGAGAACTTTAATAGAATCAACGGATTCATATATAGTCCTTTGGGTAACAGCAAGTATGTCTACAATCAGAAAGGAGCCACCAAATCTGTGATTAACTCTTGGGCTGTTGAAGCCGACGCTCTGCTCAAAGACAAGAAATATGGCAAGGCAAAGGATGTATATTACCGTGTCATGGTTGCCGACCCTCAGAACATCAATGCAGTGATAAACTACGGATATTGCCTCGATAGGCTCGGATTCCAGGAAGAGGCTCTTGAAGCATTCTCAATCGCACTCGACATCGACCCTAACAATGAACTTGCCAAGAAAAACTATGCAGCGGTGAAGCAATACCTGGAACAGAACCGGCAGAATCAAGTATCGGCCGAGCGAAACAACGGAGGCTTCTGGAACTCGCTTATGAACTTCACCAATGTGCTCGCCCAAACCCTTGGAGGCCAAGGGTCTAACTCCATTGGTAGCTATGGCGATTCGTATGGCAGCTATGACAGTTACGACTCCGGCTCGTCGAACACATCGGGAGCGTCCGAGGCAACTCTCCGCTCGATGTACCAGAAATGGGAGGCTCGAGCCAAAGACGCTTACGACAGCCTTACCCTGATGGGCACAAAATCGACATCGAAGAAAGGAGACAAGAGCGGCAGTGGCGGCGGCTTCTGGAAGGGAAGCAACTACGTTGGGCTTAAGCAGAACCTCCGCGATGCCCAGCGGCAGATGCGACACATCCGCTCTGAAGCATCGTCGAAAGGGTTCAGCATTCCACAATCAAAGTGGGAAACCGCTACAGTAAGTTATTGAATCCGTGAAATATAACTACAATACCACCTATTCCGGCACAAAGCCGATATGGGTGGTATTGCTGCTGTTATTGGAGAGGTTCGTTGCGCAGACAATATGTGTTTCGGAGGGTTTCGAATGCCTTAGCAGCCTGATGAGAGAGTGAACCGTCGGGATTGCGCTGAGCCATTGCCTTACGCATGGCGGCTGTATCGGCAAGCGGATTGTACGACTGCATCACCTGCTCGAGCGACGGCGAGGTGGCATTTCCCATATCAACAGACATTACCTTGAGCGGTAAACCGAAATGCTCAGCAACGGCGGCCACCATCATGTCGGTGGCACGATGCTTGCCTTGAGACGAATATCCGGCAATGTGAGGTGTAGCCACAAAAGCGCGGTCGAGCAACCGTGAATCGATATATGGCTCACCTTCCCAGCAGTCGATGGCAATATCGGCATCGAAAGAACCGCTGTACAAGGCATCGGCAAGCGCTGCATTGTCGACAACCGGACCACGCGAGCTGTTGATAAGCAGACGACAACGACTCATCTCGGCAATAGCCTGAGCATCGGCCATATGGAAGGTGGCATCGCGGCCCGAGGCGATGAGCGGAGTGTGGAAAGTGATGATGTCGGACAGCGCGGCGACAGTGGCAAAATCGACGAAATTGCCGCCTTCAGCGCGTTTGCGTGGCGGGTCGCACTGCAGCACCTTTATGCCCATTTCGTGCGCCTGACGGGCAATTATAGAGCCCACATGCCCTACCCCGACTATTCCTAACGTGATGCGGCCATCGAGGAGGCTTTGGATGAGGTCTTTATCGGCGCACCACTGCCCTATCGTGGCAAGTACATACTGCGCCACTGCCGGAGCGTTGCAACCCGGCGCCGAGGCCACTGTGATGCCTCTATTGCGGCAGTAATCGAGGTCGATGTGGTCGGTGCCAATTGTTGCAGTACCTACAAAACGGCATTGGCTGTCATCGAGCAGAGAGGCGTCGCAGCGAGTGCGAGTGCGCACCAATAGCGCATCGGCATCGGCCACTGCAGGGGCATCGATATCGCCGGCAGCAAGGTATTCTACGGTGGCATACGGCTCGAAAATGCCGCGAATATACGGGATATTGGCTTCAATCACTATTTTCATCACACCAAATAATATACGGTTATCAGTGCCGCAATAATGAGCAGCACAGCAATATAACGGCGGCGATATGGCTTTGCATTCAGGCAGTGAGCCAGCTGCATGGCCACATTTACAATCAGCACCGGGATATACAGCGAGGCATTTGCGCTGTCGGCCACAATCATTATCACAGCCCAGAGGATAGCCAGCAAGGAGAATCCGTTATAGGTGCGTAACTGCAGGCGATAGCTGATCAGGGTGAACGAATTCACGGCGATAGCGGCCAGCCCTACCGCCAGCACACCTCCGGCAACAGCCAGCGCAGCAGCGGCTTCGGAGAACACACTGTCGAGATGAGGCCACACAATGGCATCGGAGGCCGCCAAACCACTTCCAAGCACTATCCAATATGGAGTAAGCACACCGAATATGGCCGCGAGGATGCCTCGAAGGCTCATTGCCCTCACTTGCACCACCCCTATGAAGAATAGCGGCAACATCCACACGAAAGCCGACTCGATGAGGCTTAATCCGGCGATGATTACAAACAAAGTGAAAATGCGGGTGGTGAAGTCGCGCTGCTCGAAGAGCGAAAACAGCATGTGGGTGAGCACCAGATACACTACAGCCATCAGCATTCCATCGGCCATACCACCCACAGCAACGGATAGCGACGGCACAGCCAGCAACGTCAGGCTAACGAACAGCATCGTCATGCCTCCGAGAAAGGTGAAATGCTTGTTGAGCAACACCATTGCCAGCGCTGCCATTACTGCAAGGACCAGCTCCACATATCGGCACCACGAGCCCAGAGCGCTCCAATTGATGCCCCACCCTGCCACCATTCCGTAGCTGGCTGCCGGCACTGATGGTTCCGACATGAAAAAAGTGAGCAGCAGTGCTCCGACCAAGCAAAGCACTGCCATAAGATGTCCCTGGATGAATATGTTTATCCGTTGTTCGTTCATTCAAAATTGATATCGCGGCACTATTTGAGGTCGAAACCGATGTCGCGACGGAAGTATTTACCGTCGAAATTCACCTTTTCTACAGCCGCAAACGACTTGTCGAGCGCATCCTGCTTGGTGGCGCCATACGAGGTGGCTGCAATGACGCGCCCACCGTTGGTGAGCAGTGCACCGTCGGTGCCTCGCGATGTTCCGGCATGGAAGAGGATGCTACCTTGTGATGCAGCATCAACGCCTTCAATTACTTTTCCTTTCTCATACTTACCAGGATATCCGGCCGACACCATCATTACGGTGACAGCATATCGCGGATCGATTTCGAGAGCCACATCGGCCAACTTGCCGGCAGCTGTAGCATGGAGCAGTTCGACGAGATCGCTCTTGATGCGCGGCATCACAACCTCGGTTTCCGGGTCGCCCATGCGCACGTTGTATTCAATGACGTAAGGGTTGTTGTCAACATTAATAAGGCCGAGGAATATGAAACCGCGGTAGGTGATGTTCTCGCTCTTGAGGCCGTTGATAGTGGGCACAATAATGCGGTCTTCAACCTTTGCCATGAAGGTATCGTCGGCAAAGCTGACAGGCGAAACTGCGCCCATGCCGCCTGTGTTGAGTCCGGTATCCCCCTCTCCTATCCGTTTATAGTCCTTTGCCACAGGGAGAATCTTGTAGTGAGTGCCGTCGGTGAGCACAAACAGCGAGCATTCGATGACGCTGAGGAATTCCTCGATAACCACTGTTGC
>JBJEKE010000207.1:0-2986 GCA_051878475.1 Muribaculaceae bacterium
CGCCCTCATCGACAGCCACACGTAGCAGGCGCCCGTCGATTTTGAAAGCCATATTCACCTCGCTCGATGCCACTACCCTGCCGGGATAACGGTTGCCTTCGGCAACATCGGCAGCACCAACGGTGGTAAGGCGCACATTGGCTGTATGGTCGCTGTCCTGTGCATGGCGGCCACACGAAACCGGCACAATAGCCAAAAGTGCCAAAAGGCACAACTCAATTATTCCTCGTTTCATATGCTATCTCGTGTTATCTGTTTTCGTAAGGACAAAGATAAACGAATATCATAACAGAGGATACTCCGATATGTATCTATGATTGGTCGATTCGTTCGTTTTTAGTACATATTGCGGGCAATTATTGGTACATTTCGTTTGTTTTTGATGTATATTTGCCTACAGACACAAAACACGGTATCATGAACAATCCACACAACATAGGAGTGTTTGAAGTTAACAGCAGAAACATCAACTCTCACACCGCCGACCGCGGAATAGAGCAGATAGGCTTCTTCATATGCCGGAAAGGACACATCTCGCTGATGATGGACCGTAAACGGTTCGATTTATTGCCGGGTAGCATGTTTATTTTCAATGCATTCCTGAAGACCAGCCTCATCAGCTACTCCGACGACCTTGAGGGAATAGCCGGCGGTGCCGATTTTGAGTACATTCTGTCGAGGTTGGAGTTTGTATCCGACTCGCGATGCCACATCTTCATCCACTTCAATCCTATGGTGTCGCTCACAACGGCGCAATACAACAGGCTTATTAGCATCATCGATTTCATACGTTCACGGAACGATGACGGCTCGGAAATTCATCAGAAAATAGTGGCGGCTCTGGTGCAGGCCTTATGTTTCGAAACCATCGACGCCTTCATTAAGAACTACAACATTGAATCGATAAAGCAAAGCCGTACCGATAAGGTGTTCGAGCAATTCATAATCATGCTCAACCGCAACGCGCGCATGCATCACGACGTTAAGTTCTATGCCGACAAGCTGAACCTTACGCCACGATACTTCTCTACACTCATCCGCCGCCATTCCGGGCGCACTCCCATACAGTGGATAAGCATGTTTGTGATAATCGAGGCAAAACGGATGCTTGCCAATCCCACCATGAGCATAAAGGAAGTGGCCGGGGCTCTGAACTTCCCCGACCAGTCGTTTTTCGGCCGTTACTTCCGCCTATATGCCGGGATGTCGCCATCGCAATACCGCGAATCATCGCGTCACAACGGATAGAAGTCCACCTTTACTCCTGCCACACCGATGCTGCACATCCACTCCATCTCAGCGCGGCGACTCTCGGCATTGTTCATAATATTAGTGGGAGAGAGATAGCTGGCGCCGTTCCAATTGCCGTTGGAATTATACCACAGCAACAGACGCACCCCTTTCTGTTGTGCATAAGCCGAGAGTTCGGCTATGCGTTCGCGGCCAATCCACTGGTCCCAGAACGCATCGATAAGGCAATAGCCGAAGCCCAGTTCGGCAGCCATGTCGATAAACTTGCGCGAGCCGTCGTAAGTGGTCCAAGCATCGGCATAGAATAGCCAGCTCCACGCCGCCTTGCCCGGTTGATAAGCCACTTGCGAGGCATGTTGCGGTTCCACAAGGTCGTCGGAGAGCGTGGTGGCCACTATGTCGCCTATGTTTCGGCTTATGGCCATTATGCGCCACGGGGTGAGACATGGAGTATCCATTGCTGCCCAGGTTGGGTCGTAAGTCATGTTATGCCCATCTTCCGGAACCTTTATCTGATAGCAATTGTCGCGAGGATTGTCGTAGTCAATAGTGCCAGCACGCTGAGCTAAGGCCCTGCTAACAGTCATAGCACACGGGTATGCCACATCATCACAGTAAATACCAAGCGGAGACCGTTCGAGCACAGTGGTTCCGGAAAGGGCAACGCTGTAAGTGAGGGCTGTGTCGTCGCTGAGCGTTACGCTCAGTTCTTTATCGGGGCTAAGAATAGTGTATTCTTTGGTCTGAACAGATACAGCCAATGCCGCAATGGCGGCAAGAGAAATCAGAAAACGTCGGGTATTCATTGTTTATCACGGTTATTTATATATACATCGGACAATAGCCGCAAATCATTCACTCAACACCAATAATAATTTTAGTGCATGGAAGCAAAAGAGGCGCACCCCGATTGGAATGCGCCTGATTAATATTGATAGTCTTGCTATTGTGCGAGATTATTTGCTGATGCGAATCTTGCGGATTACGCGTTCACCGTCTACAGTGGCTCTAACCACATATACGCCTTGGGCAAGGCCGTCGAGAGCAACTGTGTTGCCTTCGGCAGCACGAACGAGAGCTCCTGCAACCGAGAAAAGGCGCAGACTGCTTACCTCACCACCCGATACGGTGAGCATATTGGCACCCTGAAGAAGGGTAATGTTAGCTACTACATTCTCTACACCGGAACCACTGAGGTAGAAGTAGTTTGCAGCGCCGCGTTTCACTACACCGGCTGGATAGTTGGTGTCGACACTGATTGTATGCTTCTGTGTATCAACAGCCGGGAATGTGAACGTAGTGTTGGTAGCAGTAAGTGTTTCATCGTTGATGCTTACTCCATCGATATTAACATCGTAGCCAACAATCGGCAACTTCGATTCCTCAGTCGATTCCACGTCGAGGCCAATCATCCAGTTGCCATAGATAGCAGTGCTGGCAATTGAATCCCAACTCTGGCCATCGAGCGAATAGAGGTCGGAGTAGAAAGTATACGGGAAAGTGGTGTCGACAGCAAGAGGATATGAATTTGGAGCCACGTCGTAGCAGTCGATAACCACGAAGTATTCTGAATTCTCAGCAACGGCAATCGGAGTGTCGAGTTCAACGGTGTTCCATGCGTTGATAGTGTAATTGTCAACATATGTTTTTACCGCATCAATATTACTTTGATCTGCTTTATTAATTGCGTTTGCAAGACCAAAATAAGTAACCGTAGCACTTAATCCAGCATTTA
>JBJEKE010000208.1:0-2958 GCA_051878475.1 Muribaculaceae bacterium
GATTGGGACAATTATGAATTTACAACGAAGGAGTGTTCAGCAAACCTGCAGATTCTTGTAAAGGCCGACGACGAAGAGAATTGGACTGTCGTAAAAGACTATTACGATGAATATAAGGACTGGACCCTTGAAGAGCTTATTCAAGACATGTATTCGATGCCTTACTCACTTAAGAAAACCACAATATCGCTCGAAGGGTATGCCAGCAAGAATGTGCAGATTGCATTCCGCTATTTCGGTCTGGACGGCAACACAATATATATTGATGATGTAAAGCTCTCAAATCCGGAGCTTGAGGCAAGCTATTTGTATCCGCTTGAGACACTGTTCTTCGGAGTCAGCAAGGATAGTATGGTACTGCCCTATTCGGTAGCAATGGAACCTGTGAACGCCCCTCTCTATTGGACTAATTTATCGGAGCTCGACAATGCAACATATAGCTGGCAGTACAGCGACCCTGACAATGCAGATTATGTCACTACCAACACAACCGACCTTGAAGTGACATATCATCCCGACTACAGCAGCGAATTCACATGCCGAAACAACTGGTTCTATCCTCCTATTCTTACCGCATCGGCACCGGGCGCAGCTGACGGCGTGATATCATATTACGACTACTTCCAATGTGGTGGCAAGGCCGAATATAAAATTGAAGCAGCCGATTATAGCACGACAGCAAATGAATCAATAATAAACCTCGGACTGATGACCTTCGATTACCAAACAGAAAGAATGGACATAGCCACGGCCGAAGATGCCGACGGCAATTATCTGCCGGTATACGGCTATGCCGACGGAGTAGATGAGTTCTGGACCGAATATACATTCAATGGACAAGAGGAAGAAGGTGAAGGCGTGAAGATGACCGGCATCTTGAACTACTACTTCACATCGGGAAAGCCTATTGTAATAAAAGACGCATGGGTTCATGGCAAAGGCATCATTGGCAATGATGCAGAATTCACACTCGACATTATCCCGATTGACGATGAAGGTGTTCCCGGTGCGCCTATTGCAACCGCAAAATGCAAAGGCTCTGATATGGCTATGGAAGAGATAGGCACCAAGAACTATTATATGATTCCTTTCACTTTCAATGAGGCTGTAGTGCTCGACATAAACGTATGCTCGGCCTTCATTATCCGTCTGAGCGGCTTCAACGACCCGGCAAACGTAACATACTTTGCCCCTTATCAATCGGTTAGCGACAATCCGAACATGCTGGCCCTCGGATGGCTTGAAAAGGAAATAACCATGGGTGGCGAAACCCGCACATCACTGTCGCCATTGGCAAATTATTCAGGCTATCAAAGTTTTGCCATCGTAATCGATGGCATCTACCCATGGCTTGACAGCAACGTTACTTCGGTATCGATTTCAAACGAAGGTGTTCAGGAAGTTAGTCTGGGCAGCTATTACGACGGCAGCGAACTTAACGTAAGCGAACTGCCTGAATGGCTCAATGTTGAAGTAACCGGACGCTACGGCGATTGCAAAGCCACATTCACCGCATCTGGCGAAACAGCAGGCGAATGCGAGGTAGTTATCTCGGCACCAGGCGTTAGCCAAACTATTAAAGTTAACTACGATGGCACTGCTGCCGGCATCGAAGGCATCAACGCCGACAAAAATGCATCTGTTGAAGGCATCTACACTGTTTCGGGCCAGCGCATCGACAGCTGCAATGCCACACCTGGTGTATATGTGGTTCGTTACAGCAACGATCGTGCCGAAAAGCGCATAATCAAGTAAGCACGGTTTTTATCCGCATAAGTTCTCGACTCCGGCAATGAATCATTGTCGGAGTCGTGTTTTTCAACTACTTTTGCAAAAAATTGCAACAAATGTTACACATCTACTCATCGGCACTTCAAGGACTGACAGAATTTGCGTGGAGAAACGCCCACAGCAAAATATTCGGGCACATCGACAAATACTATGCGCCATTTATGCGCATAGAGCACGGAAAATTCCGCAACAAGGACCTGCGTGAAATATCGCATGACAACAACGATACCGACAATCTCATACCTCAAATCATCGCCACCAATGCATCGGACTCGCAGATGATGATAGAACGCATATTGCAGGAGGGATACAAGGAAATCGATATCAATTTCGGCTGCCCGTTTCCGCCGATTTGCAAGCATGGTCAGGGCGCAGGAATGATGAGTATGCCCGATAAAATGGCCGAGACACTAAAGGCTCTCGAACAATACCGCAACGACTGCACATTCAGCATTAAATGCCGTCTGGGCATTAACGACACCGATGGATGGAAGATGGCGCTGCCGGTTTTCAACGCTTTCGGCCCGGTTCATCTTGCAGTGCACCCACGCACTGCAAAGCAACAATATAGCGGCGACCTCGATGTGGAATCGTTCGACGCTATATACCATGCTGCCGAGATGCCGTTGGTGTATAACGGCAACATAATGGCCGCTGCCGACATTGCCGACATTGAGCGCCGATATCCAAAGCTGAAAGGTGTGATGATAGGCCGAGGGCTGATGTACAACCCTGCTATTGCACGCGAATATGCCGGAGGCAAAGGATTCTCACTCGAAGAATATATGAAACTGATGGCTATCGTTGCTAACCATTACGAGAGCACACTGTGCGGCGATGCGCACACTCTTGCCAAGATAAAACCATATTGGGAATATGCGCCCGATTGCATCGACCGCAAGATACTCAAGGCAATAAAGAAGAGCACCTCTATGATAAAGTATCACTCGGCCGTGCAAAACATACAAATATAGACATCAGAATTTCAGATAGAAATCGCGGGTAAGAGCCTTATAGGCCTGGGTGTAGACATTCCGGCCGATTTCAATAACGAGAGTCTCCTCCTCAAGCGTAGCCGGATACCTACGACACTGCACCATCACCCTTTTGCTCGGCAAATCGGCACGTGGCAACACCCGGCACACTCTGGTAACCGACAAACCCACA
>JBJEKE010000209.1:0-2941 GCA_051878475.1 Muribaculaceae bacterium
TGCCGATATGCGCCTGAGCGACAAGGACGCCAACGAGAAGAAGGCCATGAACACTCATCTGCATGTCATTGAACCATATACTAACCTCTACCGTGTGTGGAAGGATGTGGGGCTTCGCAATGCCATCGAGGAATTGATGAATATTTTCTTCAACACCATAGAGGACAGCCGCTCACATCACCTGGGACTATTCTACGATGAGGAGTGGAATCGTCACGATGGTTGTGAGTCGTTCGGCCACGACATTGAGGCTTCGTGGCTTTTGCTCGAGACTGCTCTTGTGCTCGATGACAAGACTCTGATTGCCAATGCTTTGAAGCACACTCGCGACATCGCCTATGCCGCCCTCGAAGGTTTGCGCGGCGATGGTTCGATGGTGTATGAACGCCAAGCCGACGGCAGCCTTTGCACCGAAAGACATTGGTGGGTGCAGGCCGAATGTGTCATCGGATTGGTGTATCTCTATCGATTCCATGGAGTTGCCGAGGCTCTCGACATGGCTATAGGCACATGGAACTACATCAAGAAGAATATCGTGGATTATTCCGGCGGTGAATGGCATTGGAGTCGTCTTGCCGATGGCTCGCTGAACTGTGCCGATGACAAGGCCGGTTTCTGGAAATGTCCGTATCACAACAGCCGCATGTGTATGGAGGTGTATTCGTGCCTTGCCGATATGGATATCAAGCCGGTGCGCTTCGAACCTTATCTGAAACCGGTGATTTGGGGTGGCAGCAAGATTGCGGCCTTCAAGCACATTGATTGCGACCGTAACGACATAGGTGAAAGCTGGGAAATTTCCGGTGTGACGGGACATGAAAGCGTTGTGGCTTCCGGTCCGGACAAAGGCATGACATTGCCGCAGATTATCGAAAAATATAAAGGCGATCTGGTGGGATGGAATGTTTACAGCCGTTTCGGAACTGAGTTCCCGCTGCTTATCAAGATTATCGATGCCAAGGATAACCTTTCACTTCAAGTGCATCCCGACGATGCTCTGGCAATGAAACGCCACAATTCGCGCGGAAAGTCGGAAATGTGGTATATAATCGATGCCGAAGCCGATGCCACTATCTTGGCAGGGCTCTCGCAGCAGATTACTCCTGAGGAATACACCAAACGGGTGGCCGACAACACCATCCTCGATGTTGTGGCTCGCCACGACTCGCATCCGGGCGACCTCTTTGTGCTTCCTGCCGGCCGAATCCACGCAATAGGTGCCGGAAACATGCTTGCCGAGATTCAGGAAACATCCGATATAACCTATCGCGTGTATGACTACGACCGTCGCGATGCAAACGGCAATTCTCGCGAACTGCATGTGGAACTGGCTAAGGACGCCATCGACTATAATGTGTATGCCGAATATAAGGGCTGCTACGACAACGTTGACAACGGTGAGGCTCAATTGGTGAAGTGCCGTCACTTCAGCACCAGTCTGGTTGCTGTCGACGGCGTGGTGGATGTCGACACATCAAAGTGCGATTCGTTCCGCGTGGTTATGTGCCTCGATGGAGCAGTGCTGATGGCCGACAACTTTGGCAACGAGGAGACTCTTGCGTGTGGCGACACTCTGCTGGTGCCTGCATCGGTGTCGCACCTTACATTTAGCGGCAAAGGCAAATGTATTACTGCAACAATGTAACCAAAATATGTTGACGATGCCAAACAGAAGAGCGTGTTCTTCTGGTGGAAAACCGAGTACTTCTACAATCAGCACTTCCCTCGAGCTACAATGGCCGGTCTTGACCCGGCAAGGCGCTATAGGGTGCACGAACTTAATCGCATCGACAACGAGCCATTGCCGTTCGAAGGCAAGACATTCTCCGGCGAATACCTTATGAATGTAGGCCTCGAAATCCCGTATAATCATAACCTCGACTGGCACAAGCGGACCGACCTGTCGAGCCGTGTGCTTTACCTCGAAGCTCAATAGACTGAAAAAGGGTGTTTAAGCACCCTTTTTCAGTTTATTCATTATCATCATTATGTTCGGCTACAAAGCGCGGGGTTGTGGCTAATGTTCTATATATCAAGAACAGAGATAGTAAATTTCACACAATCCGCCATATTTTAGAGCGAAATTTCACATTTTCCCCTATGTTTTGGTGCTTTATTTTCACATTTTCCCGATTTTGCTATTCAGATATGTGTGGTACTATTATATGATTGCTGTCGGCTGTGATGGTGAGCAGTCCTGTATTTTCATTTTTGGTGATTGAGAGGGGTACTATGCGGACTTCGCGAGGATGCACTACCTCGGCGCTGTGGTGAACGTGATACACGTAGTATGGACGTCTGTCGAGGCCGATGAAGAAATCGCCGTGACCGGCTCCGTTCTCGCCCACTATCGAGCGGTGGATAATCGGATTTGTTTTCTGGCGGGTCCAAGGTCCGTAGGGCGATGGGGCAGTGGCCACTCCCACCGAATAGTCGATGCTCTGATAGTCGTTGGCCGAGTAGAACAGGTAATAAGTGCCGTCGTACTTTATTACTGTGGGGCCTTCAAGGGTCTTTACGTTGCGCTTGCGGCCGTCGTCGGTATATTCCCATGGCTCAGCCACCTTTAGGCAAAGCGTGAGGGTGGAGTCGACGAGGCTTTGCTTGTCGAAGTCGAATTCAGCCACCTGAATGGTGTTTCCGCCTACCTCGCCTTGCTGTTCGTACCGAGCGTGAAACATATACCAACGGCCGTCGTCGTCAGGCAGCAGGAAGGTGTCGATGTTCATCTGCGTGGTGTCGGATATCGGGCGGCATTCGCGTTGGCGGTATGGGCCGGTGAGCTGGTTGCTTTCGGCGATGCACATTCTGGCTTCGGCCGAGTAGGTGAGCAGATAACGGCCGTTGTGGAGCAATATTTGCGGAGCCCAGAACGAATGGTTGCCGAATGTGTCGGGCCCTTTGCGGAGAATGAAGCTGTTGACGCCATTGTCGACGTAGC
>JBJEKE010000210.1:0-2936 GCA_051878475.1 Muribaculaceae bacterium
AGCAAGAGCAACCGTGCCTATGTTGATTTTGATGAGATTTCCGACCACGTTATCAATGCGCTCGTGGCCACAGAGGACGAGCGTTTCACTGAACATTCGGGTATCGATGTGCGCGCGCTTGTGCGTGCCATTATCAAGCGAGGCCTGTTGAGGCAGAAAAGTGCCGGTGGTGGCAGCACCATTACTCAGCAGCTTGCCAAGCAGCTCTATTCGCCTACATCGCAAAACATGTTCCAGCGTATGCTTCAGAAACCCATTGAGTGGGCAATTGCGGTGAAGCTTGAGCGCTACTATACAAAGGACGAAATCATTAAGATGTATCTTAACCAGTTCGATTTCCTTAACAATGCCGTTGGTGTGAAGAGCGCAGCCTACGTGTATTTTGGAAAAGAACCGAAGGATTTGAACATACAGGAGTCGGCTATGCTGGTAGGAATGGCAAAGAACCCATCGCTGTACAATCCGGTCCGTCACAAGGACCGTGCTTGTCAGCGCCGGAATGTGGTGTTTGAGCAGATGCATAAGTCCGACATGATTACCAAGTCTGAGCTTGATTCGCTACGTGAACTCCCCTTGGTGCTTGATTATCATAAGGTAGACCACAAGGAGGGTCTTGCACCGTATTTCCGCGAAGAGCTTCGTCGAATGCTGCGTGCCCACAAGCCCAAATTGAGCGATTATCCCTCGTGGAATCGCCAAGCCTACGTTGACGATTCCATTATGTGGCAAAACAACCCGCTTTTTGGCTGGGTTGAGAAGAATCCCAAGCCAGACGGTTCGAAGTATAATATCTATACTGATGGTTTGAAGATTTACACCACCATCGATTCACGTATGCAACGTTATGCTGAGGAGGCCGTACGCGAGCATTTCGGCAATTATCTCCAGCCTCAGTTCAACCGCGAGAAGCGAAACGTAAAACTGGCACCATATAGTACCAATCGCGAGGAAATATCACAGGACAAGATTATTGAGCTCATTGATTGGTCAATAAAGCAGTCCGACCGTTATCGTGCCCTGAAGAATGCAGGCAAGAGCCAGAGCGAAATCGACAAGGTGTTCAATACCCCGGTTGATATGCGTGTGTTCTCGTATGATGGCATCATCGATACCACGATGACTCCTCGCGACTCGATTCTTTATCATAAACATTTCCTACGTTGTGGATTCATGTCGATGGACCCCGTTAACGGACATGTCAAGGCCTATGTCGGCGGTCCCGATTTCCGGTTCTTCCAGTACGATATGGTGTCGACCGGTCGTCGTCAGATTGGTTCAACCATCAAGCCGTTCCTTTACACATATGCCATGGAGGAAGGGTATACACCATGCGACATGTTCCTTAATGAGCAGCCTACCATCATGGACGAGAATGGACGGCCGTGGTCGCCACGTAATGCCGGTAGTGCGCGAGTGGGCGAGATGGTTGATTTGCGTTGGGCTCTCACAAACTCAAACAATTGGATTTCGGCACGTCTGATGGAGCATCTTTCACCGGCTACATTAGTGCGTAACATGCATAATTTCGGCATCACCAATCATCTTGACCCTGTTATATCGCTATGTCTTGGCCCGTGTGATGTCTCGGTTCGCGAAATGGTGGGCGCATATTCGGCTTATGCCAATAGGGGGATGCGTGCCGAGCCGATATTCGTTACCCGAATCTGCGACAACTCAGGCAATGTGTTGAGCGAATTCGCTGCCCAACAAACCGAGGTTATCAGCGAAGAGGCTTACTACAAGATTTTGTCGATACTGCTAAATGTAGTGGATAGCGGTACCGGTAACCGAGTGCGCCGTGCTCCATACAACATTGTAGCGCAGATGGGCGGTAAGACCGGAACCACAAACTACAATGCTGACGGTTGGTTTATGGGATTCACTCCCGACCTTGTGAGTGGTGTGTGGGTAGGTGGCGAAGAGCGATACATTCACTTCAATGGCATGGCCAACGGACAAGGTGCATCGATGGCATTGCCTATTTATGGCTTATATATGAAGAAAGTGTATGCCGACAAGAGTCTGCATTACAGTCAGGATTCGCACTTCACGTTCCCTGCCGATTTCAATCCGTGTGCCAAACAGATTTACGACACCAGCGTGCAGGCCGAGCCTGAAGAAGCAATCGAAGGCTTGTTTGAGTAGAAAGATTGATAAAGAATTCAGCTGAATTAGCAATTATGTCATTCAGCTGAATTCTTTTTGTAGTAGGCGCAAAAGTCTTTGATTCCACACTCCAGACAGTTTGGCTTCCGAGCTGTGCACACATATCGGCCGTGAAGAATAAGCCAATGGTGTGCGGTAGGCAACAGCTCCTTGGGGAAATTCTTTACTAAAGTGCGTTCAGTGACAAGCGGATTAGGCGAATTCTTGGAAAGACCAATACGGTTTGACACGCGGAACACATGTGTGTCAACTGCCATTGCTGCCTTATTGTAAACAACAGCCAAAATAACGTTGGCAGTCTTGCGGCCTACGCCCGGTATCTTCACCAGTTCATCGAGTTCCGATGGCACTTCACCGTTATATTTGTCGACGAGCATGTTTGCCATGCCCAGCAGCGATTTCGCCTTGTTGTTTGGGAAGGTTACGCTTTTAATGTATTCAAAAATCTCTTCAACGGTGCTACGTGCCATATCGCCTACTGTAGGAAACCTTTCGAATAGTGGTGGAGTGACAATATTCACCCTTTTGTCGGTGCACTGAGCCGACAGAATCACGGCAACAAGCAGTTCATAGGGGTTGCGGTAGTTCAGCTCGGTGGTAGGGCTCGGCATATTCGCTGAGAACCATTCGATTATTCCTGCATAGCGTTCTTTGGTAGTCATTATAATTTTGCTTGTGTTAGATATTGAGCTATTGCTATACCCACCAGGGCTGCCATTATTCCGCCAATGTTGTTGATGGCTATGTAGAGTGCTGCCGTTGGGTAGCCT
>JBJEKE010000211.1:0-12088 GCA_051878475.1 Muribaculaceae bacterium
ATCCCCAATCGGCCGTCTCTATTTTGGTTTCGATGCCGATATCGGCAAGATTGCCTTCTACATGGAGCATTTTCGAGTCGTATTTGCCAACGCCGCAGTACACTCCCGTGCCGTCGTGAGAATCGAAATCACCGCCGTTAACGATAGCGCAATACGAATGAGTGAACGATGAAGAGTTATTGCCGAGAACAGCCGTAAGTTCGGGCTGCTGTGTTAATGTTGCAGGCTGATATGCCGGAGTGGTGAGGTCCTTGTCGGTAGAAGTAGCCTTCGATTCGCCATCATCATCGGAGCCGTCGGAGTAAGTCCACGAGAAAGTATCTGAGAGGTTGGAAGTGTTGGTCCAGGTGTAAGGAGTGAAAACCGGACCGAGCTGATACATGTATTCTTGCGGGTTGATGGTCCATTCGGTGGTCATACCCATATTGAAAATACAATCGGGGCTTATGTAAGCAGCCTCGGGGGTGAGCTGGCCCACAGCAAAGTCGTCGATAAGCATCGATTCGCCGTCGATACCCACATATCGGCAAGCAAAGCGGATGGTCTGGCCGGCATATGCGTTCATGTCGATGAGCACCGGGATGTATGGGTGAATCCAAATGCGGGTATCGGCCCAAAGTTCTTCCTTAGTGAGCGAACGGGCATGGTCGTAGCAGTCCCACACCTTTGTCCACTCATTACCGCCGTCAGTGCTCACAAGCACCTCGAGTTTTGCGTTCTCGGCGTCGAACATTTCGAGGTCGTAGTTACCACCATAATACTCATCCTCCTTCGCAGCATTCCAGAGCGTGAAACCGGGGCTGTATGAGAGGTAGAAAGCCAGATAGTCGTCGGCAGCGATGGCAACCTCAGGCGAGATTAGCCATTCGTCCTGAGCACTCTTAACTACAGGGTGCTCGTCCCAATCGAGGTCGTAACTATATTGGATAAGGCCCTCAGCCTCGCCGCTGTGCGATGGAGCCGACCATCCGTTGTAAGTGGTTTCCCAAGTAAGGTTTGGCCAATCGTCAGGACCTGGAGCCACGTGCGGCGGGTCGGTTTTCGAGATGTCCTGCCATCCGTCGGGAATCCAGTCGTATGCTTCCTGGTCCCAAGCCTCGAAGCCTTCCTCGAGCGTAAGGGCATTGCTTTTGGTGAGTTTCATCGATGGCTTGTTGGGAGTCATCACAGTGGGCATCTGGCCATTGTTGGTAATCACCTTAGCCACACGGCCGTCGCTCAGGCGCACCTGCTTCAGCGCCACGCCTTTGGCCATGACCTTTGACGAGAGGGTCTTCACCGGATGCACCGGAGCGTTCACCTTCTCCACTCGAGTAACTCTTGATGCCTCGACTTTTGCCATAGGCTGGTCGAGCTTTGCTGATGTAGCTGCCACCGAAGTTGCACACAACGCGGCCACAGCCGAGAGTAAAATTGTTTTTTTCATAATAGAAAATTGAATGTTGGTTATAAATAATCAGTCTATAAATACATTGCATGGCCCGCCCTACCATGGATAGAGCTATATTTCAGAAACATAAGGATAGCCAAGATGCTGGAATCTGTCGGGATTTTGTGCAGAAGCTCTTGAACTTTGGTTATATTGTCTAAAATCGGCAGGTAACCATTACGATTGCCTTGCGATGGCAAAAGTAATAAAAAAATGATAAAAACAATATCATTTCATAAATTTTTTTGACAAAAAATTTAATGTTTATCGCAAAAAGATACACAAATATTGCAATTATTATTCAAATCGGGCTCCGAATCGTCCCAAAAAGGAAGATGTGCTGCATCTTCACAGACTCCGCACATCCGAATCGATAAACAAAATGTAGTACTTACCCTATTCGCCGCCACCAAGGGCATGGTATAGCCGTATGGCGGCTATGATGCGGTCATAAGTATCATTAGCCAGATTTAATTGAGCATTCAGAAGCGACTGCTGGGCAGTGAGCACCTCGAGATAGTTTGCCGAAGTGTACTGCACCAGCAATTGCGTACGTTCTACAGCTTGGCTGAGCTCCTCCACCTGCTGAAGGTCGCACTTAATTCGGCCGTCGGCAGTTTGCCATTCGGCAATGGCATTGTTCACCTCGTTGCCGGCGTCGAGGAGGGCCTGCTCAAATCGTATTAGCGACTGCTGCTGACGGGCCTTTGCCACACGAAGATTGGCACGACGGGTGCCACGGTCGAAAAGCGGTGCAGTGAGCGATGTCAGTGCCGACGACAGCCATTTGCCGGGATTGAGTATCTCACCACCGCCATTGTTTGTCCACCCTAAAGCCCCCGACAGGGTAATGCTCGGATAGAATGCCGCGCGTGCGCTGTTGGTGGCATAAAAAGCTTGTGCCAGCGAGGCCTCGGCCTGCTGCACATCGGGCCGCGAGGCAAGCGCCTCAAGCGGTATTCCGGTAGCTATATACTGTCCAACTGTCTGCTCGGCGAGGTTGCTACGCCGTATAGGGCCGGGAGGTGTCATAGTAAGCGACGACAGACTGTTCTCGGTTTCGCTAACACTATTCTTCAACGAAAGGATTGATGCCTCGAGGGCACTGCGCGAAGCCCGCGCCTGCCGCACCGCCACATCGTTTGCCCTGCCCGCCTCGACGAGCGCCTCAAGAGTGGCAATAGTGCTGTCCCACAGCTCGAGGGTGGCCTCGGAAATGGCCAGCTGCTCATCGAGCATCAGCAAAGTATAGTAAGTTTCGGCCACCGTGGCCACAAGACCAATGTGAACGGCTTTTGCATAAGCCTCCGACTGCACAAGTGCAGCCGCGGCACCACGTTTGGCATTGGTTAGTTTGCCGAATATGTCGAGTTCCCACGAGGCTGTGGCGCCAAGATTGTAGGTGCGCCTGGTTTCGCCATTATAATGGCTTATACCGGCCTGCGGTGCAAGCGATAGCGACGGCAGATAAGCAAGCTTTGCCCCGGAAAGCACGGCTTGCGCCTCATCGATTTGAAAACGAGCCACATTGAGGTCGGCATTTCGGCTGATGGCGGTTTGAATCAACGACTGCAACATCGGGTCGTCGAAATACCGGCGCCATTCCACCGGCGACTGTGCTGCAGAATCGGCATATGCCACACCGCTACGCAACAGGCTATCGGTGGGGTTACATGACTCAGGACGCGAATATCGTCCATACACTCCGCAACTGCTCAACGAGACAGAGATTATCAGCGCAACTGCCGGCAGCACCATGCGATGAGGACGTATGTGCACAAATCGCTCTTCGAGCCATTGGAAAACGATAAACAGCGACGGCACCACAAAGAGCAGAGCCACTGTGCCAAGAAGCATTCCGCCCACTGTGCCAACGCCCACCGACAAATTGCCGTTGGCACCTACCCCATTGGCAAACATAAGCGGAAGCATGCCGAACACCATGGTGAGCGAAGTCATGAGGATTGGACGCAGACGGGCTTTTGCCGCCGACATGGCCGCGGCACTTATCGACATACCGCGACGCCGGTGCGACGAGGCATACTCGGTGAGCAGAATGGCGGTCTTCGAAAGAAGCCCTATAAGCATGATAAGTCCCGTCTGCATATAAATGTTGTTCTCGAGCCCCCACATTTGGGCAAAGATAAAGCTGCCTACAAGACCGAAGGGAACTGAGAGGATAACGGCAAACGGAATCATCAGGCTCTCGTAGAGAGCGCAAAGAATAAGATAGATAAACACAATGCAGACAACAAACACCAAGGTTGTGGTGCCCGAAGCGTCGGCTTCCTCTCGAGCCATACCGCCAAATTCGTAGCCATAGCCCTCGGGCAACGACTGCTCGGCAGCCTCGCGCACAGCCTCTATGGCCTGGCCGGAACTGTATCCGTCGGCCGGTGTGCCATATACGGCGATGGCAGAGAACAGATTGAACCGCGATAGGCTCTCAGCGCCGTACACGCGGGTGAGAGTAACATATTGCGACAACGGAGACATCTCACCGCTGCTGTTGCGCACGAAGATGTTGTTGAGAGCAGATGTGTCGAGGCGAAACTCAGGCGAAGCCTGCACCATCACACGGTACAGCTTGGTGAATCGGTTGAGGTTACTCGAATAGCTTCCTCCGACATATCCAGCCAAGGTGTTGAGCACATCAGTTGGAGAAACACCATTTCGCTTGCACAACGCCGCATCCACATCAACCTGATACTGCGGATATTTGTTGTCGAAGGTGGTGTATGCCTTCGAAATTTCCTGTCGACGATTCATGGCATCGACAAAGTTGCGGGTATACTTCAGCAAATCGTCAATGCTGCCTCCTTTCTTGTCCTGCACATATAGTTCGAATCCGTTGCCGGTGCCATAACCGGAAATCATTGGCTGGGTGGAAACGCGAATCTGCGCAGTCTTTATATAGTCGGTACGGCGATATATTTCCTCAATCACGGCATTCATTTTGTCGGCAGCCTCAGGGCGCTCATTCCATGGCTTCAAGCGGATGGTGTATGAACCGGCCGAGGCAGCCTGGTTGTGGCGTGCATCTTTGCCGGTAACGCGGGAGTAAATCTTCACCTGCGGAATATCGCTGATTGCCTTCTCAATTTCGTCCATCACTTTTTCGGTTTCAGAGAGGCTGCTTCCCGGCGATGTCTGCACATTTATGTTGATTGTGCCCATATCCTCCTGTGGCACGAGTCCGGTTTTGGTAATACCCATTAGCCATACCAGCCCTGCAATAGCAACAAGCACCGATGCCGATGCAATATACCTGTGGCGGAACAGGAATGCCACTCCACGGCTATATATGCCGAGCATATGATGGAAAGAGCGGTCGAAAGCATAGTGGAAACGCACCGAGAAACTCTCACGGAAGCCATCGGCACATTTCTTGGTTGGGCGCATGATGAGTGCACACAATGCCGGGCTCAGTGTGAGGGCATTCACGAGCGAAATTGCCACTGCCACTGCCATTGTGAGGCCAAACTGGGTGTAGAAGGTGCCGGTGGTACCACCCATAAAACACACCGGAATAAACACCGCCATAAACACCACCGTGGTGGTCACCAGAGCCGATGTCACCCCCCCGAGCGCATCGATTGTGGCGCTATATGCCGAAGTGTATCCCTCATCGAACTTTGCCTGCACCGCCTCTACCACTACAATAGCATTGTCGACCACGGTTCCGATTACAAGCACAATGGCAAACAAAGTGAGGAGGTTAAGACTGAAGCCGGCCACATACAGAAAAGCGAAAGTGCCGATTAACGACACTATGATGGCCAGCGAGGGGATGAGTGTTGCACGGATATCGTGAAGGAACAGATATACCACCAGCACCACCAGCACAATTGCAAGCAACAGCGTTGACACCACGTTCTTGATAGAGGCATCGAGGAAATCCTTGGTGCTCATGATGTCGGTAAGAACCATCCCCTTGGGCAACGATTCCGATATCTCGGCTGAAGTGGCATCAATCTGCTTGATGATTTCGTTGGCATTCGAGCCCGAAGTCTGGGCTATCATGCAGTTGGCTCCGGGATGGCCGCTTGTCTGGCTCAGCAGAGCATAGTTCTCCGACCCCAATTCAATGGTGGCCACATCCTTCAGCCGTAGCACCTCGCCGGTGGGCAGCGACTTGATTACCATATTTCCATAGTCGGCCTCTTCCTCGTAACGGCCACGATACTTGAGCACATACTGGAAGGTGTTGAGCGATTCGGCACCCAATGTGCCGGTGGGCGACTCCACATTCTGCTCGGCCAGCACATTGCTGATATCCGACGGCATCAGCCCATACTGCGCCATCTTAAGCGGGTCGAGCCAAATGCGCATCGAATAGCTTGCGCCCCATATGTTAACCTCCCCCACTCCGGCAATGCGCGACATCTGCGGCTCGATGTTTATCTTCATATAGTTGGTGAGGAAGTTGGCATCGTAGGAATCGTCGGGCGAATAGAGCGACATTGCCTTCAGCGAACTGTTCTGGCGCTTGCGCACGGTCACACCAGATTTGGTCACCTCAGCTGGAAGCAGTCCCTGTGCCGAGGACACCCGGTTCTGCACATTCACAACCGACATATCCGGGTCGGTGCCTTGTCGGAAATACACGCTTATGGATGCTGAACCGGTGTTGGTGGCGGTAGATGTCATATACATCATGTTCTCCACGCCGTTGAGTTGCTCTTCAAGCGGAGTGATTACGCTCTTCATCACCGTTTCGGCATTGGCTCCGGTGTAGGTGGCATTTACGCGAACTGTAGGTGGTGCAATATCGGGAAACTGCTCGACGGGCAACTGCGCCAAGCCGATAAGTCCAACAATAACTATGGCAACGGAGATTACCGCCGAGAGTATTGGGCGGTCGATGAATGTCTTTACTGTCATGACCCCGTTATTTTGAAGTGTTCGACTCGAGGCTTACTACAGCGCCCTCCTTAACAAGTCCGGCTCCCTCAGCAATGATTACCTCGCCACTAAACAGCCCTTCATTCACCAGATACTCGGAGCCACCGGTGAGTGGTGTCACCTTCACCGGCGATGACACAGCCTTGCCATCGATAACCTTATATACGAACACTCTGTCCTGAAGCTCGTAGGTTGCAGCCTGCGGAATGACAATACATTCATCGGCAATCGATGAGAGCACCACTGCACCACTGCCACCATCGCGCAGCAGACCTTCATCGTTGGGGAAATCGGCGCGTAGAGTCACTGCACCGGTACCCTCGGTAACTATTCCGCTCACAGCTGCTATCGCACCTTTGTGGGGATACATACTGCCGTTGCTCATCCGCAATTCCACTTCCGGCATATTGGCCACGAAACTGTCCATCGTCCCATATTGGCCGATGAGGTTAACCACCTGACTTTCGGAAAGCGAGAAATAGGCATACATGCGGCTTCCATCGCTCACGGTGACGAGCGGCTTGCTGATGCTGCTGCTCACCAACGCACCCACACGATAGGCAATCATTCCGGCTACTCCATCAACCGGGCTCTTTACCTCGGTGTACGACAGATTGTTACGCACCGACAACTGTTGCGCAACAGCCACCTGCAAGGCAGCCTCGGCAGCCGCCACCTCGTTTTGTGCCGCACTCACATCGTAGTCCTTCACCACATCCTTTTGCCTAAGGACCATGGTGCTTTCAAGATTCAGTTTTGCCGAGGCAAGCTTGGCCTTAGCACTGCTCACATTTCCTTCAGCCTCGGCCAACGCTGCCTTATATGGCACCTGATCGATGACAAACAACGTCTGTCCATAGTGCACTTTCTGCCCCTCGCTGAAACAAATTCGGGTGATAGTCCCGCTCACTTGCGGACGCACCTCCACCACCTGACAACCTTGCAGCCTCGCCGAGTATTCCGATTTCAGAATACAGCTCTGCGGCTGCACCGTCATTGTGCGGTAGTCGGGGCCATTAGCCTCGTTTGATGAATGATTATTGCAAGCAACAAGAGCCAGTCCAACGGCCAGGGCCGACAAAAGTCTTCTTTTGATAAACATAATTATTGCTCAATTTCCGTTTGGGCTGCAAATTAGCCACAAAAGAAACAAGCAACACCCCCCAACACGCTATCAGGTGACCGACACCCGTTTTTCGGTGATAGAATACGCTCTAATCAGCCGTTTTCTCGGTAAGCCAACGGCGAACAGCCCATAACCCGCTTAAAATACTTGCCGAAAAACGACTGCGAAGCGAAATTAAGGTCGTTGCTAATCTGCTGAACGGTGCGCGAAGTCGATTTCAACTGAGCACACGCCTCCTTAACCACATACTCTTCGATAAGCTCTGTAGGGGTCTTTCCGCTAACATTTCTGATAACCGTGGAAAGGTATCCCGCCGATATATTGAGCCTGTCGGCATAGAACCTAACCTTGCGCTCGTGCCGATAGTTGGCCTTCAACTCTTTCATGAAGCGCCATGTAATGTCTTCCTCATTCGACATACTTGTATTTCCCGACATCTGATACAGATATCTGCCGATACCATAAAAGAACGCACACGTGAGATGCCGGAGTGTTTCGCGCTGATAAGGATGGTCGGCATTCAGCAAGGCCTTAGCCATCTTGCAATAAGAGATCATTGCCTCCATATGCTGCGGCTGCAAGTGCAGCACAGGATTATCTCTCACCAGAGTATCTATTTGAAAACTGTATGGTAGCCCCAATCCAATTACAAACGCCGATGTCATACTCACAAATATTGCTTCGAAATCATCGGAAATGCCTTGATGCACAATCAGCTGACCGGGCACATGCACCACCATCATCGAAGGCCGTATGATATAGGGAATCATGTCGATACTGCCACTGGCCTCACCGGACATACAAATAACGCATCCATAATCGCACATGATGAATGGGTGAGATATAGCGGAGTGCGACGACACTTTCCCCACACAGAATTCCTTGCCAAGAATTGCTGTGTCGTCAATGCCTGTTGCTATAATATTGGTGTTAAGGTTATCCATAGCCATACAGTTAACAAATAGACCATAAAATTAGCTTTTTAATTTAAAATTTCCGAAACAATCTAATAAATCGACCAATATCCGACATAATCAGACCTTGAACAGAGTATGATTTCGCCATTATTTTGCATTCAAAAAAACTATAATGAGAAAATTCATTATTAATGTTGTTGCTGTCATTTCAGTCATCGGATGCAATTGCATCATGGCACATGAAAGCAACGATTCATTGGCCTACGATTTCCGTGCGTATGTGGCGAAGAACTTTTCGCGGCACCGCACAATGAACTTTTACTATGAAACGAAGGCATCGCACAACTATACATTGTCAATGAACGGAAAGACATTGGAAGAGGGGCGAAAACATGACATCCACACCATTCGGTTCTCTACGATGATTCCAATAGTCCGCCAAAGGAAAGTATCATTCTATGCCAATATTATGTACTCTTCGTACTGCTTCAAGACATCCGACGAAGTGCCTTCAACGGTGTTTCACGAAAGAGCCAACGCCTACTACGCCGGAGGATTCTCAGGCTCGTTCTACACCACCTTGTTAAGTAAGCCGCTGGTGCTGTCGGCAAGCATCACAGGCGATGCCGGTGGAAATGTGTGGGGCAAACTCTACGGACGCATCTCGGTGATGACTGTGCTCCGCAACAGTGTAAGCACCACATTCAATCTGGGACTAATGGGAATGACGCTCTTCAACTCGGTTCCTGTGATACCTATAATTGCCTACTGGCACAGGTTCTGCAATCCTGACTGGAGCATCGACATCACTCTGCCGAGCCAGATATATCTGCGATACCAGATGAGGAGTCACCGACTGTCGGCCGGCACTTCAATGAGCGTCGACGGTTTCTATATGAAACCCCAGCTGAAAGGTTCGCCACAAGTGTGCTACTACAGCGAGGCGGTGATAAACCCCAACATTTGCTATGAGTTTATCATCAACCAACACTTCTTCCTCTCGGTATGCGCAGGAGTGTCGGCTCCCATGAAGGCCGGATTATACCACAAGAACCGCAAGGGAATTGATTCGAAGGGCACAGGATATGGCTCCAACCCCATTATTGGGCAGGACCGCAATGTGCAGCCATTCTTCAATCTGGGGGTATCGTACAGCATCTTCAAATAATTTTTTGCGACAATGAAATTAAACGAATTGAGAAAACCGGTGTCGAAATATTACACAGCGACGTTGGAATTGAATAAAAACAATATACCAGCAATGAAACTGAAATGTTTAATTACCATGGTTCTGGCAGGACTCCTCGGCTTTATGCAAGCCCAAAACAACTCCAACGTAAGCACTCATATTAAATCGGCGACGGCTCTGTGCCAGATGCTCGGCGACGGCCGTAAAGTGGCCGCGGTGGCATTGGAGTACGATGCAGCAATAAGCACCAAATCGCTCTCAGCGGCAAGTTTTGCGGTCGAGGGACGCGAAGTTACGCGAGTGTATGCCAACATCAAGCCGGAAATGGCATCGGAAGGCATCGACGGACAATATGTGGTGGTGGAACTGGCCACTGCCGTCGACTTGAACAAGCAACCCAAGCGCCCCACCCCTGCCGAGATGGAGCAGAAGAAGGAGCGCGACCGCATGCAGGGCGGACCGGGACTTCGCGCCGGTTGGAGCACCGGCGGCCACGACGACTTCTCGTGCAGCGCCCAATGCACCCAAACTGCAAACATCAAAACGTCGAAGGGCAAAACCTATAAACCCGATGGAACTGCCGTCGAGACCTCATCTGTCATCACTCTTGTGGCCGACGATTTCATACAAGAGCAATTTGTAAGTCCATACACCGGCCAGATATTGCCGTATAACATCTTCATCCCGGCCGACTATAACCCGGAAGAGCAATATCCGATGGTACTGTTCATACACGATGCCGGTGTGGCAGGCGGCGATATCACCCAAACGCTCTATCAAGGCAACGGCGCCACCTCGTGGGCCGAACCCGAGGCACAGGCTCGCCACAAATGCATCGTTGTGGCCCCGGAATACCCATTTATTACCGTCGACGACAGCTGGAACTACAGCCACCATCTCGATGCCACCATAGCATTGATTGGCGAGCTACAAGAACGCTATTCCATCGATCCAAAACGCATCTACACTACAGGGCAGTCGATGGGCTGTATGTCGTCGATAGTAATGATGCTCAAGCAGCCCGACCTGTTTGCCGGGGCGCTGCTGGTGGCAGGGAAATGGAATCCGGAGATAATGGGACCTCTCGACAAGCAAAACCTGTGGATTATATCGTGCGAAGGCGATGCCTCGTCGAGCTCTTTGCAAGCCGAAGCCGTAGCGATATGGCGCAATCAAGGAAGCACCGTCAGTGAAGCCACCTGGGACATGACCAAGCCGGCGTGCGAACTGTCGGCCGAGGCCGATAAGATGCGTGCCGAAGGAGCACATCTGATGTTTACCCATCTCACCGGCGGCAACCATCGCGCCACTTGGTTTGTAGCTTACGGAATACCATCGGTTCAGGATTGGCTATTCGAGCAAAGCAAATAAACATACCCCCGTAAGTCATAGCGATGAAATGTATCTCACTCTACATCGATTTAGTGTTCAGCTTCATATTGCTGCCACTGATGATTTTTGCTTTCCCCGTTGAGCGCTGGTGGGCTACAGCCCCTATGTATTTCGGGCTGTTTGTAACGTGGCTCTACGCCTCATATTTTCTGTTCCGCCATTTCATTGTGCCCCGGCTGTTTCGCGACAAACGCCGCCGCACTGCGGCAATGGCATGCATAGCGGCATCGGTAGCAGTTACCGCGCTGTTCTCCTCATTCGAAATATCGTCGCCTTATTACCACCTGCGTCAGCAGCGCAAACAAGCCGAGGAATTGAACATCCCGAGGTGGGGAGCCCGTCCAAACCGCCAGGCAGTGTGGCTGCATTTCATTCTGGTAGCAACATTCAGCTTTGCAGTGGGAATGGTGAGCGAGGTCTCGCGCCAACGGTTGGCACGCGAACAGATGGAACTGGAACGGAAAAAGGCCGAGCTGGCACTCTATAAGGTGCAGATTAATCCACATTTTCTGTTCAACACCCTCAACAACCTATACGGATTGTTTATCACCGGGTCTGACCGTACGGGAGCAATGCTCGAGAAATTCATCAGCCTCACCAAGTATCTGTATATGAATGCCGAGCGCGACTTTATCCCGCTGCGCGACGAAGTGAAGTACATCGAGCAGTACATCGAACTGCAGAAGCTGCGCATAGGCAAGAATGTCGACGTGAAATTCTCGCATAGCATATGCGACGGCACACAAGGCATTCCGCCTATGCTGCTGATTACCTTCGTTGAGAATGCATTCAAATACGGCATTTCGTCGATTGAACCCTGCTTCATCATGATTTGCCTCGATCAAGGCCCCGACGGTACCATTTCGTTCATGTCCACCAATTCGGTGTGCCGAAAGGACGACAACGTATCGTCGACCGGCACTGGCTTGACCAACTGCCGGCGTCGGCTTGAACTGATATTTCCCGGGCGATACGAGCTGTCGTACGGATTGCGCGCCCACAACGTGTATGCCGTAACCCTGACCATCAGAAAGGAGGCCGAAAAATGCTGAGATGTGTTGCTATCGACGACGAGCCCATAGCTCTGACTATCCTTGAACGCTATTGCCAGAAACATGGCGACATAACAC
>JBJEKE010000212.1:0-2917 GCA_051878475.1 Muribaculaceae bacterium
CTGTCTCGGGGTTCGCCATCGACACGTCAAGTTTGTCTGAATCAAAGGGCACAGCTCCTTTGAGCGAGGTGCAACCGTTGAACATCTTTGTTGACTCATCGCATGTCCATGTATGGTCGCAGTATATTGAGGTAAGAGCACTGCTGTCGAAGAACATATAACTCATGTCGGTTGCTTTCGAAGTGTCGAAGTTCATCAGGTCGAGCGTAGTCAATCCGTAACAAGAGTGGAACATACATCTCATATTTGTTACATTCGAGATATCGAAGGTGGATACATTGAGTTCAGTCAGATTGTGACAATAATAGAACATATATCCCATGTCGGTTACTTTCGATGTATCGAAGTTCGATAGATCAAGCGAGGTTAATTTTTTACATTCATTGAACATGCCGTACATATTGGTTACTTTCGATGTGTCGAAGTTCGATACATTGAGCGAAGTCAAAGCCTCACAATCATAGAACATGCCTTTCATATTGGTTACATTAGAGGTATCGAAGCCGGATACATCGAGCGATTTAGCATACTTGCAGTATGCGAACATAGCGCTCATGTCGGTTACTTTCGAGGTGTCGAAACCGGACACATCGAGATTAGTCTTGCAGCAGTTGAAGAACATATTGCTCATATTGGTTACATTAGAGGTGTCGAATCCGGATACATCGAGATCTGTTAAATAGTAGCACTGGTAGAACATATAGCTCATATCGGTTACTTTCGATGTATTAAGGTTTTCAATCCCCTTGATAGAATTAATGCTCGAATAATAGAACCAGTATGCTGTGGTTGTTGGTTGATAATTCTTGAACGAGGCATCAAACACTGCTTGCTTGATTTGTACATTGTTTGCCCATGCGGGGTAATCATAATACGGTCGCTTTTGGTCGATGTCATACACTGTGCCTGTGCGCGAAGCGCGCTCTGTGTCATAATAGAATGTTATCACTCCGCCTTCATTCACCACGTAGGCTTCCTGTGCAATAACTGTTACCGGCAGCGCCAGCAAGAAACATAACAGCGCAGCCACCGCTACAACTCTGTTTTGTAGATAATGTTTCATAATCATCGTTATTTAATGTTTACTATGTTTTAACCTGCAAGGCTGTGCTGCATAAATTACAGCACAGCCTACTGACTCATCACAACAATAGTGATGTCGTGGTATATTACTTTATAATAATTTTTCTGTATGAACCATCCGTCATCTTCACTACATTAAGCCCTTTCTCCAGACGACTGCGACGGACACCGTTTATGCCGTAAACTTCGCTGATTGTCGCAGGGCCGGTCTCAATGCTGCCAACACTTCCAGAGTCATCGATTCTCCAGGTCATTACGATATCATCGGGATTCCATTCGATATTGGAACTGTCTTCCTCATAATTGAAGTAGATCGATTGTGCTGATATGGTCAATACGTAGGTGCCAGGAGTAGTCATCGGCTCTTGTAGTCCTATTTTTATTACATTGTCGTTGGAAAACGAGGGAGAGATGGTTAAGCGTTCGCCATCGTGGGTCAAAGTGCACTGTGAAGTTTTGAAAGCGTAAGAGTTCATCGGTTTGATGATTGAAATGTTTGGGAACGTGATTTCAATGTTGTCTATGCTGTCGACGTTGCCTTCAGCCGGGTTGACACTGTAGTCCCAACAAGAAATCTGCTTGGGTATAGTCCAAGTAGCCACTATGGAGCTATCGGGGTGGAAGAAATATTCACCACCGCTACTGCTACCGGCGCACGCCTTGGGCAAAATAGTGAGCACATATTCGCCAGGTTCAGTCTGAGTCTCTGCACATACTACTTTGATGCCGCAACCAATATTAGAAATCCTGTCGGCCGTTATTTCTACCGGATTGTTATCATGAGTCAAGCTAATGGCCGAAGCATCAAGGAAATAGAAATACAATTGGTTGATGAAACTTATCTCTATGGTGCTTAATTGCTCAACTTCACCTTCAGAAGGCGATGCTTTATAGGTAAAATCTACATCGCTTACAACATTCCATTCCATAATAATGTCCGACTCATTATTCTCGAACGAGTTTGGCTCTCCGTCAACCCACGTTGGGTAAAGATATAATGTGCCGGCAGGAATTGTCAATACACATTTACCGGTGGAGTAATTGGGTACATCAACCCATGCTTCAAGAATATTGTCGGTCGAACCGTTTTGTATGGTTACCGTTCGCGACTCGCCATTGAAAGTGAACGACGCACCTTCGCCATAATTATATACACTTGCAACCGCATGATTTGTGAAGGTGATTTTTATGACATGCAGGTTATTAACATCACCCTCGACAGGATCGGTGGTGTATTTCACTTCGTTCTTCTGTTCTTTTCTATCGTATGCCCACGAAGCACTTATCACGTCGGAGTTGTGTTCGAAGTTACCGTTTGCATCATAGCCTTTGATTGCATTAGCTTCGATTCGCAAAGCGAAATGTCCACTGAAATCACCACCAATGAAATTTTTGCTGAGAACGGAAATGTTGATGATCGTGCTTCCATCTTCATGTGTCACCTCTATAGGCAGTTTCTGGAAGCTGCCTTCGTCGTAGGACTGACTAACGGAAATGGCCGACTGGTCAAGAAGGTCGATTCGACTGAAGTTGTTGAACGTAATCGTGATGTTGTTGAAGTCATCGTAATTTACGGTTACGCTGTTGTCAGGCATCACTGTGTAGGCAAAGCCCTTTAAGGCTGTATAGTGGGAAGTAAGGGCCTCAATGCTCGAGCTAAAGGTTTTAGTGTTATACCAGCAGATGTCGGAATAACAACGGTATCCGTCGACGTAGTAAACACTTTGTAATCCTACCGCATCGTGAACTTCTGCATACAGCACTACAGAACTGCCGCCATATTGGATGTCGTCGTTAAGCAAACTGGTGGCATAGGGCAACTCTTCCAAACCGT
>JBJEKE010000213.1:0-12066 GCA_051878475.1 Muribaculaceae bacterium
AACTTGATGATACCCAGCCGGCTGAGCGACTCGTAAGTTTTATCGGTATTTGAGGCTTTATACACACTACCGGGTGTTATGAAACAGTTCTCGTCGATAACACTCGGACGTATGTATTTATCGCTGCCATAGAGAATGTCGATACCGTTATATCGGATTGAATCAGTGGCATTGAAGCTGTTAGGATCGTGCATCTCTATAGGGTCGTAGTTTGTTATGAACTTAACGTTGCGCACATAGAAAGGGCGATGCTTGTCGTAAAACGGCATCTTGTCGTTACGATAAGGAGGCATCACATTCAGCACCAGGTTCACAGAGCGCTCGCCATAGGCAGTATCGGCATTGAATGTTATGTATTCTTTGTTGAACGCATAATAGCCGTGATCACGCAGGCGCGCTGTTATGCGTTGTCGTTCCCGCTCAAGCACATTGCGATCGAAGTTCTCGTCGGGCTTTATTAGGAACGAAGCAGAATCGGCCATAATAATGTGGCGAATGGTATCGTTCGGAATGTTGTATACTACCGATGAGATATAGTGGGGCGAATTGGTGGTGACATTATACTGCACCTTAATCTTCTTTTTATCGGGACGGGCAAAAGTGTCGGCAGTGACATGCGAATGCAAATAACCGCGATTCTGGAGCGCCTTGGTGAGCTGCATCACCGAAGCGTCAGTGAGCACGGGGTCGTATATAACAGGCGCCGAACCGATTCGACGAATCCAACGGTTGAAGCGGCTTGTTGAATCGCGTCCCGAGATGTTATACACCATCAACTGCAGTTTCATTCCCCCGAGCACCTCGTGGTTTGGCTGCTGGCGCAGATAGTTAATCAAGTCTGTTTGCTTTATCGTCTCGTTGTCGTCGACCACAATCTTAACATCGTCGAGCAGATACTGTCCTTCGGGCACGTGCCGTGTAATGCTGCAGCTGCTCAGCATAGCCAGAGCTGCAATAATAAATATAAGCACCTTCCTACTCGACATTGCGATGTTCAATTACAGTTTTAAATACAAAATTACTACAACAGTGCCATTTGCACAAGCGATTTTGCCATTTCAAACAGTATTTTGCTTTTCTTGCTCGTTTTGAGGTGGCCGCATAAACAACTGAAGGGACTCCCACAACGGGGAATCCCTTCAGTTATATAGGAGTTTTAGAATCGTGATTAGCCGATTAATGATACCATTACATCATTTTCATCTTCTGCCAAGCTTACCTTACCTTCACGAGCTAACCAACCGATTGCGGCATACAGTTCTTTTTCCTTAAGTTTTGTTACTTTTTTAAGTTTTTTCACGCCCAGAGTACCATCCTGAGCAAGAGCATTCCAGACTTCACCAGCCCACATGCCCATAGTTTCAACATTAATCATTTGCAATTATTTAAATTTAACTTATGTTGTAAAACTATGTTTTACACCGCAAAAGTAATACTTTTTATCGAATCGCTAAAATTTTCAGCCAAAATTTTACAGTTTTGTATCACAAACCAACAAATACATTAGTATTTTGTCCAAAATGAATACATTTTTATGCTAATCGAGCTACAAATCCTGCAATGACGGAACTTTGCGTTCACGCGAGCACATAATGCCTTATCTCCAATTGTGGAGTAAATAGTGCGAAACAAGGCTTTCAGGCAATGTGCATTTATCCGTTGCTCTCAATCCGGTGCCCGTGCTTTATAATGTGAATTCCGAATCAATGGATGTTAAGCAAAAAGCAATGTGAGAAGTTAAAACTTGCGGGCCAGGGGTGGGCTGTTGCAGAAAAATTGTTAACTTTGGCATATGAACGGACGAGTAATAAAGAATACGGGCAGTTGGTATGTGGTAAGGACCGACGACTGCAACGACTATAACTGCAAGGTCAAGGGGAATTTCCGCATCAAGGGAATACGCACCACTAATCCCGTGGCGGTGGGCGACATTGTCGACATCACTGTAAATGCCGATGGTACTGCTTTCATTGTCAAGATTGCGCCAAGAACCAACTATATAATACGACGAGCCTCGAATCTGTCGAAGGAATCGCACATCATTGCAGCCAACCTCGACCGTGCGCTGCTAGTGGTATCGCTCACCGAACCTGCTACATCTACAACCTTCATCGACCGTTTCCTCGCCACTGCCGAGGCATACCAGGTGCCTGTGACAATAGTAATCAACAAGACCGACCTCTATACAGATGAACTTGCCGAGTATTACGAGGCAATAAAGTATCTGTACGAATCGATAGGATATGAAGTGCTTGGAGTGTCGGCAACCACCGGCGACGGAGTCGACCGAGTGTGCGAGGTTATATCGAAAGGAATTACACTGTTTTCAGGCAATTCGGGAGTTGGAAAATCATCGTTAATCAATGCTCTTATTCCGGGGCTTGAACTTAGGACTGCCAATGTAAGCACATCGCACCACACTGGCATGCACACCACCACATTCTCTGAAATGTTTGCTATAGGCACCGATGCTTACATTATCGACACACCTGGAGTGAAAGGCTTTGGCACCATCGATTTCGATGTCAACGAAGTGTCGCACTTCTTCCCGGAGATATTTCGCATATCGGCCGATTGCCGATATAGCAACTGCACCCACACCCACGAGCCTGGATGTGCGGTGATTAAGGCTGTAGACGAATCGCTTATAAGCCAATCGCGATATGCCAGTTATCTGAGCATTCTCGAAGATGGAACCGAGGGAAAATACCGCAAGCCTTTTTAACAAAAAGCTGTATCGTTCTTTATATCGGCATTCTTAGCCAGTTTCTTGTAGTCGCTGCTGCCAATAAACTTCTTTATAAGTTCAATATGTGCCGCACGGTGAAGGTCGGTTCCGATGAAGTCAACAAGACCATTCTTCAGCAGCCAGAACGCTGTTTCCTTCACCTCGTGGCCATAATAGCCTGAGAACGAGAGAATGTTAACCTGAAACTGTATTTCAAAATCGTGCATCGACTGGTACACCTTCTTGCGTGTGCTATAGTAAGCATAACGCTCAGGATGGGCCAACACAGGAGTGAGTCCAAGTGTCTTCAAGTCGAACACAATCTGCTCGAAATTAAGGGCCTGCTGAATGAATGAATTTTCAATGAGAATGTGATTGTTTGGATAGAGCATAAACTGCCGCGGTTCGAGAGCCGAACGCTCGAAGAACCCGTCAAGACGATATTCGGCCGCATGCTCGATGGCAACATCAACTTTCTCGGCCTTTAGTGCCGCTTTAAGTGATTCGAATGGGACTCTGAGGGTATCGGCTGTATTCTCGAAAGTAACCTCGGTTACGTGAGGAGTTGTAATAATATGCTCGATGCCCAATGCATGGAGCTCCTTTGCCAACGAGACAGAAGTATTGAGGTCAGGCGAACCATCGTCAACACCCGGAACAATATGCGAATGTATATCGGTGTGGAAGAATAAAGTCTTGTCAGTATCTTTACTACGGAATATATTGAACATCGGAATTTTATAGTAATTTATTTTACAAAATTAGTGAATTAATTCGTTTTATATTTGAAAAAATGTATTTTTGTAAACGAGAATTACTTAAAAAAGATGTACTCAAACATTAAATGTTAATATAGTAATGAACAAGAAATTGAGAATCCGCGACTTGACTCTCCGTGACGGTCAGCAGTCGCTATTTGCAACTCGTTTGAACCAAGACTGCATCAACCGGTTATTACCTTATTATAAGGATGCCGGCTTCTATGCAATGGAAGTATGGGGCGGAGCCGTGCCCGACTCTGTGATGCGCTACTTAGGCGAAAACCCTTGGGACCGCCTGAAATCAATCAGCGAGGCAATGGGTGGGAAATCACTCCTTACCGCTCTCTCCCGCGGTCGCAACCTATTTGGCTATGTACCCTACCCCAACACGGTTCTTGAAGGTTTCTACAAAGAAGCCATTAAGGACGGACTTAATGTGATGCGTATCTTCGATGCGCTGAACGACCTTGACAACGTTCGTTCATCGGTAAAACTTATCAACGAACTTGGCGGCATTGCCGATGGTGCTGTCTGCTATACCGTCGACCCGAAAGACGACGAACCGGAGGCAAAAGTTGGATTCTTTGCCCGCTTATTCGGGAAAAAGCCTGCCGAGAAGAAGAAAATCTTCACCGACGAATACTTCATTGAAAAAGCCAAAGGCTTCGAAGAAATGGGTGCCAAGATTATCACCCTCAAGGATATGGCCGGACTGGTTAACCCGGCACGCATTGCATCGCTCATGCCTAAGCTGAAAGCTAACGTCAACGTTCCGGTTGACTTCCACACCCACTGTACTCCAGGATATGGCTTGGCATCGGCTCTGATGGCAATTATCCACGGCGTCGACATCCTCGACACCAACATCTGGTATTTTGGCGAAGGCAGTGCCGCTCCGGCAATTGAACTTATATACGTGTTCTGTAAGAAACTCGGCGTAGAAGTCGAGGTAAATATGGAAGCTGTCGGCAAAATCCGCGCCGAGCTGAAGAACGTGCGCAAGGAACTCAAGGCGTTCGACCTTGCAAAATCGTTCCCCAACGACTTCGACCCGCTCAACGACACTCTTCCAGCAAACATCGATGCCAAGTTCGATGAAGCTATTGCAGCTGCCAAGGCCAACAACGAAGAAGCATTGCTCGACGCTTGCCATGCAATTGAGGACTACTTCAACTTCCCGAAACCAAACCTTATCGTGAAGACCGCTGAAGTTCCGGGTGGTATGTACTCCAACATGGTGGCACAGCTCAAGTCGCTCGGTGCAGAAGATGTTCTTAACGATGCCATGGCCCTTATTCCTAAAGTACGCCGCGATGCCGGCCTTGTGCCATTGGTTACTCCTACCAGCCAGATTGTAGGCAGCCAGGCAGTAATGGTTGCCCTCAGCCGCAAGAAAGGCAACGCCGACTATGCCAACGTGTCCAACCAATTCAGCGCCCTTATCAAAGGTGAATACGGTAAGACCCCGGTGCCCATCGAACCGGCTTTCCGCCAACAAATCACTGGCGACGCCACCGAGCATCCTTACGATGTTGCATCATATAAGATGCCCGAGAATCCTGAACTCGCCGAATTCGGCGGCGTGAAACTGGCCAAGAACGATGCTGAATACCTGCTTATGCAACTTCTCCCGGCCGTTGCCAACGGATTCCTCCGCAAACTGCGCGAGACAGAATATCAGGCAACAAAGCCCGCTGAACCAGCAAAAGAAGAGGTGAAGGAAGAGGCTGTCGCCGTTGAACCTATCACAGGCCCCACATTCAAGGCTCCGATGGGTGGAAAGGTACTTGAAATAAGCGTTAAACCCGGCGACACAGTTAAACTTGGGACAAAAGTGCTTGTTTACGAAGCAATGAAGATGGAAAACGACCTCTCTGCCGACATTGAAGGTAAAGTTAAGCGTGTTCTGGTTAATGTTGGCGATGTGATTGCCACCAACCAGCCTCTTGTTGAATTTGAATAATCACAATACGTTACAAATCATCGCAATTCGAGCCGTGGCAAGCAACAGCTTGTCGCGGCTCGTAACATTTAAATAATGTGGGTTACCGCTTCAGTCCCGGCAGATAGCAACAAGCAATTATTGCCGGCACCAGCGACGAATTAGCTACCGTAAAATGAAGGTTAGCTCCTATACGAAGCACGAGCCTATCTGATTTTGTCATCATCATTCACCAATCAACGATACAAACCGACAAGATTATCAAATGCTTCATCTGAATTCTTCAGCACCTGGCCCAGAATATCGCAGCTGCGGAAATGCGAGCACTCGCCGCAAGTAGCAAGACCTTTCGACACCGTACACTTGCGTATGCGGCACAAATCGCTGCAATAATATGTCTTGCATCCATCGGTGCGGCATCCCATGCAGTTGATATGTTCTGGCTTTATTTCAGGTGCATTGTTCCATTCGGCCCATTCACGGGCCACCTTTGCTCTCAATGCATCATCGTCGAAAAGAGTGGCCTTGCGGGCTTCGCATTTCCCACAATCAAGGCCACAACATGCAATAAGTTTTATGCCCATAGATTATTATACTATACAAAGAATTAATAAAATTACAACAAATAGTGTTGACCAAAAAGCTTGTCCCATTTTCTTAATTTTTTTCAACGCAAAAATAGAACACCCACAATAATATACCTTACAATTGGGACATATAGCCCGAAAATGTGACAAATGGCATAATTTTTTTCGCAAAACAGCCAAAATTATTGCAACAAAATGCGCAATATGGAATAACTTTGCATAAGTGATGACTGCAACAATACTTAAGGAGCGCTTTCAAAGTGCGCTGATAGCAATACTGCTTATAGCTATATTTCTGCCATTCGGTCTGAGCCATTTCGGCTGGATGCGATGGGTGCTGCTCGCCGGGCTGGGTATTATCGTTGTGTTTGCAGTTCTGGCAAGCGAGCTTATTGTGGAAAATGTTTTCAGGATGCCTAACGATGTAAGTCGCGGCAGCCGTTTCATCATACGGCGCAACATATTATTTGAGATGTTAAACATAGCCATCAGTGCTATACTTATGACATTCTACCTCGATGCCTATGCCAACAACCACATAGTGCAGAACCGCATCGGATGGACCACAATATGTTCGGTGCTTGCCATAAACTGCTACACCACTCTGATAATACATTTCTATTGGCGTAATGTGTATAAGAAACGCTATCTGGCGAGCCAGCTCGAGGAAGCACAAATGCTCAACGGCATGCTACAGGAACGTCAGCGTCAATTAGAAGCAAACATAGCCACCCCATCGAGAGGCATCAATGAAAAGCGCATCCTAATAACCGGCACAACAAAGGAATCAATTGAATTCAAGGCATCCGATTTCATTTACGCTACCTCAGAAGGCAACTATGTGCGCTTCCATTATCTGCATGAAGACATACCTTGCGAAGCTATGATTCGCAACAGCATGAAAAACGTGTCCGACACGCTATGCCGGCAGCACGCAATAATGCAATGCCACCGTGCATTCATAGTCAACCTCGGCCTCGTTGACCATGTTGAGGGGCGCAGCAGCGGTATGGCGCTGGTGATGCAGCACACTGACCAAACGGTGCCGGTATCGAAACAATACGCACCAACAATAAAGGAGCGGATAAAGAATCCGGGATAAATAGCGAAATAGCTCAAACACACTCATACAATTGATTTATAACACATTATATAAATGTAACAACAGTTGTCTATATGTAATAATATAATTAGAAATATGACGAAAATATTAACTGCTAAACGAAAAACTAAAATATGCTGCAACAAATTGATATAAATAGTGATAGAAGTCTAACCAAAACTTTGTCCATAATATGAAGCTGAACTTATTGTTTCTAAGTCTAAGTTAACATCAACGAATATCATTAATATGGATTAAACATTCAATAATATGCAAGTATGTCATCTGCAGTAATAGTTATTCGTTTCTTGTACCTTTGATTCTCATCATAAACCATATATGTAAAAACATATCCTTCTTTTTTTAAATATATCACAAATGATTTCTCCAAAGCAGAACTTAAATTCTGAGTTAAAGTTAGTTTAAAACCATCAAAATCAACAAACTCATAACATTCAGTAGGAATAAAAGTATTTATCATTATGGTTTCTCCAACCAACATAACTTGTTTGAATATTGTACATTCATCTGCTTGTATTGGGCATTGAGCATTTAAAATTTTTACAGTTTCTAATAAATCACTTTTAAAGTCAACCTGAGGCAAAGAAACACTTTTGAATCTCAATCCCTTCATTAAATTATCACATTTCGTTGTCTTTTCTCCTGGTTTGTATTGGCCAATATCACAGAAATTAAAAACGAACAGATATTCATTATTGATAATTATATATGAAAGCATTTTAAAATTGGCAGCCTGATTGTGTACTTTTTGACGCATATTTGACATAATCTTAATGCACTTTACTTTACCGCCCTTTGTATGAAGTGTTTCTCTTGTTACACTAAGCCTTTCTCCATTTTCCACAGGCAAATCATTATACATATCTACAAATACATCATCCCAGATGTCAGTTCCTGGTTCAAACCCTTTATCCCAATATGAGACAGACAAGTAACTATTTTTACTTTCTAATTTTAACACCATATGAGGCGCGTTCTTAATAGGAGAAAAGTTATAGCATATTGGATATTCTAATGAGAACAATCCACAATCAAATGTTTTTGAACTTTGTGCATTAACATAGTTAAACACACATATCAAGGAAAGAAATACAATAATTGTCCTTTTCATATTATTCATAATTGTTTAGTTCCATTTCTGCGTATACCTTTTGAGCGTCTTCTCTTCCAAGTTCAGCAGAGCGCTTTAAAAACTTCTTAGCCTTAATAATATCTACAGGAACTCCATTCCCATTTTTATATATTAGTCCTAAATGAAACAAAGAAAATTCATCATCTTCATTTCGTTCAATAGCTTTTTCAAAATAAAATCTTGCTTTCTCATAATCAATCTTGCATCCTTTTCCCCAATAAAAAAGCCATCCTAAATTAGAAAACGCTTCACTCATTCCAAACTTAGCCGACATTTCCCAATTGTAATATGCCAAATCATATTCACCTTTACTTCCATTTATGTTTCCAATGCAGAAATATGCTGTTGCCAGACATTTTTTATTTCTTATTGCATATTTTGAGTAATATTCAAATTTCTCTGGATTAGACAATATAACACCTTTACATTCGTGTCTAGGCTGATTAATATACATTAAATATTCCAAAGCGACTGTATCATTAACATATGCTTTTTCTAAATATAACATTCCTTTCATTGAGTCCAAAGGCACAGAATCATTATCTAGATACAACACGCCAAGCCTAGTTTGAGCTTTTGTGTAATTTTCCTTGTCTGCCAATTCCGTATAAATAGCAATTGCATCATCCATTTTACCTTCTGAAAAGAGTATGTTTGCTTTCTCAAATTTCTTTTCTGGCATATTATTATGTATGCATGTTAAAATAGCAATTCCAGCTAAAGTCCCAACAATAACGCACATAAGACAAATCAGAAATTTTTGTCCTATTCTAGGTGTTTTTAAAGGTACATATTTATCTGCTTGTTTATTGATTTCCTCATCATCAATAACCCTTTTTTGTTCGGATCTAATAGATGGTTCATTTTCCGATAAAAAGTGCTCTTGGTTTATAAAGCTATCATTTACAAATGTATCTCTTTGGTCATCTGTATTTTCCTGATTATCTAAGAAATCACAGTTTTCCTCATTAGATACAATATTCTCCGCCATAGTTTGCACACAGTTTTCTTGCTTCAGTTCTATTTCATTTTTTTGAATAATTTGTTTATTAAATATTGTTTGCCAAGCATTTTTCCCATTCTTCTTTATCATTAGTATCAAACTGAATAGAGCACACCAAATTAAAAAATTGAACAAACTATACTTTACATAGCCTAAAAACAATCCTAATATCAACACAAGAATCTGTATGAAAAAGAAACCTAATACACCCCATTTCTTTTTAGCCAATATACCACTAAATATAACAATTAATGCAATGCTAGAAACTAATTTAAGTAAAGATAATGAATGATTAGTTATGATAATTTCCACACCATTAAACTTAAAAGATTCAGGAGCAATTAGATTTATGATCGAAACGAAAAATGAAATAATATTACGCAAAATGGATAGTATACATATTAACAAGACTAATATATGTAATTCTCTATCATTTTTAGAATCTCGATTTGTATGTTTATCGCTATCTACTTCTTGATGTTCCATAAATAAGATTAAATTATAAAAATAATCATGAGTACTCGTTAGTTAACATAGTATATTGAATAGTTTCAAATTGTTTTGATATTCCAAATATATTAAATTTCCATAAAAAATCAATCATTTACATAAGTATATTGTAAAAGATTATATTATTTAACTTTATTTTATGATTATTATAGAATTTGTCTGACATGAATAGCTCACTACTGTTATACGACACATATTAAAAACTAGCCTATCTGTTCACTGCATAAAAAAATACTTTATATCGTACAAAAAAATATAACAATAGTTGGTCAACCTCGGCCTCGTTGACCATGTTGAGGGGCGCAGCAGCGGTATGGCGCTGGTGATGCAGCACACTGACCAAACGGTGCCGGTATCGAAACAATACGCACCAACAATAAAGGAGCGGATAAAGAATCCGGGATAAATAGCGAAATAGCTCAAACACTATTTCTTTGTGTTTGAGCTATTTGTATCTTTATCTTCCTTAACGTCGATTTCGTTGTGATTCTTGTCGAACACCTTAAACTGCAAATAAGCGAGCGACTGGTCGGGGATAATCTTGAACTTTGCCTTGAAATGCATTTTCCAGCGCCGGTATTCAGAAATGAGTCCTTTTTTCAGATATGCATCGACAAAAGGGTGAACATAGATTGTGAATTCCACAATCTTCAGATGGGAAATGATATAATCAATCTTTTCCTTTAAACGATCGGTAAATAGCAGTGACGAAGGCACTTCACCAGTGCCATAGCACGACGGGCATGCTTCGGAAGTAACAATGTCGAGAGCAGGACGCACACGTTGGCGCGTGATCTGCATAAGTCCGAATTTGCTTAACGGGAGGATGTTGTGGCGGGCACGGTCGTTGGCCATTACCTCGCGCATATGGTCGTAAAGAGCCTGACGGTGCTCCGACTGGCTCATATCGATGAAATCGATGACAATTATGCCACCCATATCGCGAAGTCGTAACTGGCGGGCAATTTCATCAGCCGCGCGAAGGTTAACTTCAAGAGCATTGCTTTCCTGGTTTGAGTCGCTTTTTGTGCGGTTACCGGAATTAACGTCAATAACATGAAGGGCCTCGGTGTGCTCGATGATGATGTAGGCGCCCGATTTAAACGAAACAGTCTTACCGAACGACGATTTAATTTGCTTGGTGATGTTGAAACTGTCGAAAATGGGTTCGTCCTTTTCATACAGTTTCACAATGTCTTTTCGTTCTGGAGCAATAAGGCTCACATAGTTGTAGAGCTGTTGGAACAGCTCGGCGTCGTTAACATGGATGCTTTCGAACGAAGGGCTGAAGATGTCGCGTATGACCCCCAAGGCACGATTGTCTTCCTCGTAGACGAGCGAAGGCACCGGGAGCTGCTGTGCTTTAGCGACGGCATCTTCCCAGCATTTGAGCAGAGTCTTGAGTTCGTTGTTAAGTTCGGCCACCCGCTTCCCCTCGGCCGAGGTGCGGATGATTACACCGAAGTTCTTTGGCTTGATTGTCCCGATAAGTTGTTTCAGGCGCAGTTTTTCCTCAGTAGCTTTGATTTTTTGCGAAACTGAAATCTTGTCGCTAAAGGGAATGAGCACCAGATATCGGCCTGTGAACGATATTTCGGTGGTGAGGCGAGGGCCTTTCGACGAAATAGGTTCTTTGGCCACTTGGACAAGGAGCTCCTGACCGACGGTTAGCACGTCGGCCACGGTGCCATTCTTGTTGATGTCGGGCAACACCTTTGCCTTGCTGACGATAGGCTGTTTCTTTGTGTCGGACAATGCCGACTTTACAAATTCGGAGTAAGTGCTGAATTGTGACCCCAAGTCGAGGTAATGCAGAAATGCATCTTTCTCGTAGCCAACGTTTACAAAAGCGGCGTTGAGACCGGGCATAAGCTTCTTCACCTTGGCAACGTAGATGTTGCCAACAGCATACGAAGCATCGCGCGACTCTTTTTGAAGCGACACCAGACGGCCGTCTTCAATCAATGCTATTGAAATGTCTTTCGACTGAACGTCGACAACTAATTCACTTTTCATCTTACAAATAAAAATTTACTGTTGTGCCAGCTTGATGCCCTAAGTGGGACGATTGTTGCATGGCAACTAAGTGTGGACAAAACATAGAGCCTCAGTGCATGATAACGGCTCTACCAAAAAGCACAAAGAACAAACTCGATAGGCATTTTGTCGAACATAAATAACTAATCGGTTTGTTCTTGCTGTGTCTTGATTTAGAAAGTTTCTGAATTATTTCTTCTTATGACGATTCTTTCTAAGTCTTTTTTTGCGCTTGTGCGTAGC
>JBJEKE010000214.1:0-2901 GCA_051878475.1 Muribaculaceae bacterium
CTGCTGCATATATTCTACATTTTTGCAACGCGCGTTTGACCAAATTATTCACGATGTAGCATTGCAGAAACTTCCTGTTGTGTTCTGCATTGACCGTGGTGGATTGGTTGGCGAAGATGGCGCAACTCATCAAGGAGCTTTTGACTTATCGTATATGCGTCTGATTCCAAACATGATTGTGTCGGCGCCTATTAACGAACACATGTTCAGGAATCTTCTCTATACCTCTCAATATGTTTCAGCTAACCCCATGAGCATCCGTTACCCCCGTGGACACGGTTTGATTGGCGATTGGCGAAATGCAATGGAACGAGTGCCAATAGGCAAGGGTAACCTTGTAAGCAACGGTTCTGACTCGGTAATACTGTCGATCGGAACTATTGGAAATACTGTAATCGAAGCTGTAAAGTCTTTAAAAAGCGATGGCATTTCGGTATGTCATTACGATATGACGTTCTTGAAGCCTATTGATGAAGACATCCTTGAAACAGTAAGTAATAGATTCCATACAATCATCACAACTGAAGAAGGTACTCTTAACGGCGGATTATATAATGCCGTAATGGATTGGTGCAATAGCCATGGCAAGAACTGCCGAGTTGTAGGACTTGGCTTGCCGGATTCATTCGTTCCTCATGCTACAGTGAAGCAACAATATCAGATGTGCGGAATCGACCTTGAGAATATCATAAAGACAGTAAAAGCTACATTGGATAAATGAAAATAATAATTGTAGGAGCAGGCGAAGTTGGTTCACACTTGGCAAAACTATTGTCAAAGGAAAATCAGGATGTGATACTTGTCGACAGCAATGAATCAAAGCTGTCGAATCTTGACTCATATAATTTGATGACCTTCGTAGGCAGTCCAACCTCATTCAAGACACTTAAATCGGTCAACATTGACCAGGCCGATTTGTTTATAGCCGTAACGCCCTACGAAACTCAGAATATATCGGCCTGCTCAATGGCTCACTGGCTGGGTGCGAAATACACTGTTGCCAGAATTGACAATTACGAATATTTAAAACCTCAAGGCCAAGCATTCTTCAAGTCGATTGGAGTTGACGAGCTTATATATCCAGAACTTCTGGCAGCTGAAGAGATTAAGACGGCGTTAAAGTGGACTTGGGTTAGAAACTGGTTTGAGATGTACGACGGCGAGATTATTGTTATCGGAGTGAAAGTCCGAGACAATGCACGTCTCACGGGCATGCATCTTAAAGACTTGGCTTCGCTTTCATCGTATTTCCATATTTCTGCCATTAAACGCAATCAGGAAACCATCATACCTCGAGGCGACGACTACATTAAGAGCAACGACATACTATATTTTGCCACAACGAAGAACTACGTTGACAATATCCGAGAACTATGTGGAAAGAAGTCGGTCGACGTAAAGCGTGTACTTATTATGGGTGGCAGCCGTATTGCAATCCAGTTGGCAAAAATTTCTGAAGGGCAGTATAAGTTCAAGATTATCGAAAACAATAGAGAAAAATCAATATATCTTGCCGAACGTCTGCCTGAAGCCAACATAGTTAACGGTGACGGTCGAGATATAGACCTGCTGAATGTTGAAGGTATACATGACTATGATGCATTCATTGCTCTTACAGATAGTTCCGAGGCCAATATCCTTGGATGTCTTACAGCAAAGGAAATGGGTGTGGCCAAAACCATTGCCGAGGTTGAGACCATTCAATTTATCAACGAAGCAGAGAATCTTAACATAGGGACTATAGTTAATAAAAAGTTGCTGTCATCAAGCAAAATATTCCAGATATTGCTTGATAGCGACACGTCAAACTCCAAATGTCTGGCACTTGCTGATGCCGAAGTTGCGGAACTCGTGGTAAAGCCAAAATCGAAAATCACCAAAGGCATGGTTAAAGATCTTAATCTGTCGCGCGACATGACAATAGCCGGGTTGATACGTGACGGCAAAGGTATGCTGGTAAATGGTAACACAACCATCCTCCCGGGCGACCATGTTGTGATTTTCTGTTTGGACGGCGCAATACACAAAGTAGAAAAGTTATTCAGTTGATATTGATATTATGATAAAAGAGCGTAGAGCAAAAATCAATTTGCCCATAGTGCTTCGTTTGATAGGTTGGCTCCTGTTAATCGAGGCAGCTTTTATGCTCTTCCCTTTTATAACCGACATTATAACTCACGATGATTCACTCAAGGGCTTTTTCATATCGATTATCGTTACAGCTGTTGCCGGTATGTGTATGGCATTCGGCATAAAGCCTCGATACAGCGATTTGGCTACACGTGAAGCGATATTGCTAACATCACTTGTATGGTTGATTTTCTCTTTGTTTGGGATGTTGCCTTTCATATTTTCGTTGCCTGATATCAGAATAATCGATGCGTACTTTGAGGCCGTATCTGGATTTACTACTACCGGAGCATCAGTTTTCACAGATGTCGAATCGTTACCTCATGGCTTGCTACTATGGCGCTCACTAATGCAGTGGGTTGGAGGCATGGGTATAATTCTCTTTACGTTGGCAGTATTGCCAATGTTAAACCACAAAGGTGGAATACAATTGTTTAATGCTGAGGTATCGGGCATAACCCACGACAAACTTCGTCCACGCATAAGCCAGACGGCAAAAGGATTGTGGCTGGTATATATAATTATGACTTTAGCAGAATTCCTGCTGCTGATATTCGGTCCTATGGAGGCTTTTGATGCATTATGCCAGACTTTATCAACAGTATCTACCGGTGGTTTCTCAACAAAGAACGCGAGCATAGGTTGGTGGAATTCAACATATATTAGTTATGTTGTGCTGCTGTTTATGTTTCTGGGCAGTGTCAATTTCCAGCTTCTGTATCGTTTTGGACAAGGTGATTTCAAGTCATTGCTGAAAAATGACATTTTCAA
>JBJEKE010000215.1:0-2896 GCA_051878475.1 Muribaculaceae bacterium
GCGAGCAGAAGCATTTCAGCAATTTTTCTCGATTTATTTTCCTCGGTGTCCTTGTTTGTGAAAGTGATGGCGAGTATACGCCTATGGGCGTTGTTGGTACGTTTTGGGTCGTTCAACACCCATTTGCCACTGGTGTCGGTGTGTCCAAGTAGAAGAGTAATGTATTCTTTGGCAAGGGTGAAGGTCTTTCCGGAGCCTGCCGATGCCTTGATAACGTTAAGCATAATCAGATTATTTTTGTCTTGAAACCTTTTTGTTCGAGAATAGTTTTCACTTTCTGGCGCACATCGCCCTGGATAAGGATTTCCTCACCACGCGAGGAGCCACCGCATCCACATTTGTTTTTCAGTTCCTTGGCCAGTTCTTTCACAGCTTCCTCATCGCCCTTGATGTCGACAATCAAGGTAACCGTCTTTCCGCTACGGTTCTTTTTGTCGAGCATAATCTTCAATGGCGAGTGCTTGTCGATATCGTGCTTCAGCACTTCCGGTTCATCGGGCTGATTATCGAGATTCTCCACATCGATATTAAAGGCCCGGGCGAGTTTGTCTTTCCAATCGCTGTTTTCCATCGTTGAATATTTTACAGTGTCAAAATTAATGATTTTTGAAGTGCATTGCAATAACGCGCCAAATATTACGTTAAAAATAAGATGACAAAAGTATCCATACAACATATAAATGCAATAATTATAACTTCGGCAATAGCCTTGACGGCATTTGCGCAGGACAACGACAAGGTGCTCAACCGCATCTATGCCGACCGCAAGCTGCTGCATTTCGGCTTCTCGGTGGGAACTAACACCCAAGACCTGCAGTTTACGCACAACGGATATATGAGCGACAACGGCGAGACATGGTTTATGGAAGTGCCATCGTTTTCACCGGGATTCAACGTCACTATGCTTGCCGACCTGCGCCTGGCCACCCACTTCAACCTGCGGTTGTCGCCCGGCATGTATTTCGGCAACAAGGTTGTGAAGTTTCACGACACCACCAATGGCGGCGATTTGCAATCGCAAAACGTAAAGACAGCCAACATAGTGCTGCCACTCGATCTGAAAGTGTCGGCCGAACGCTACCGCAACACCCGCCCATACGTTACCTGCGGCGTGATGGCCACGCTCGACGTGTCGAAGAAGCGCAGCGAGATGCTAAAGTTCAAATCGAGCGATATATTCCTCACCGTTGGCTTCGGATGCGACTTCTATCTGCCGTTCTTCAAGCTCAACCCAGAAATTAAATTCTGTTTCGGCCTCACCGATGCGCTACAGCATAAGCGCCCCGACCTGAGCGACGAGCCCGAGACAATGAAATTCACCAATTCACTAAAAAAAGTAACGCAGCAAATGGTGGTGCTGTCGTTCTATTTTGAATAATGAGACAGGCACTGCGATACATATTGATATTGGTTATGGCTGTCACATCATCACATGCCATGGCTCAAGCCGATGCACAGTTCACCCAATATTGGGCCGTGCAGAACTACTATAACGCAGCAGCCACCGGCACATCCGACTTTATCAATATCCGCGGAGGCACACGCCAGCAATGGGTGGGCATCGAAGGCGCACCGAAATCATTTCTGGTAACAGCCGAAAGCCCGTTCAAGTTTCTGGGCAAGCGTTTCGGCGCCGGCTTGATTATGCATCAGGAGTCGATAGGCCTTTACCGCACACTGAACATCGACCTGCAGCTATCATATAAAATCAAGTTGTTCAAGGGACAGCTGAGCGCCGGTGTGCAGTTAGGATATATCGACCAGACCTTCAAAGGGTCGGAAGTGCGACTGCCCGACGGCTCGGGAGGAAGCGAAAGCGATGACGGCAGCAGCTCGTCGGACTACGACGAAGGAAGCAGCGGGTCGAGCACCGGCACCAACAGCGGAATACCGTCGAGCGATGTGCGCGGCGGCGGAATCGACTTTGCATTTGGTCTTCACTACACCCATAAATACTTTTGGGCAGGCATCTCAGCCACCCATCTGTCGCAGCCATCGTTAGGGCTTAAAGCCGAAGGCGACGAGGAGCGTCAATATGAATCGAAACTGGGCCGGATGTATTATTTTATGGCCGGCAGCAATATTCCAATAAAAAATACGTTATTTGAATTACAACCGTCGGTGTTGGTACGCAGCGACTTCAATGTCACTCAGGCCGACATAACCGCGCGGATGAGATATAAGAAAATGTTCTCGGCCGGTATTGCCTACCGCACCAACGATGCCATCAGCGCCATGCTTGCCGTAGAGATAAAGAACTTCTTCGTCGGATACAGCTACGATTATGCCATATCCGACATATCGAAGGTGAGCAACGGCAGCCACGAGATATTCGCCGGCTATAAGCTGAAGCTCAATTTAGGTGAAAAGAATAAAAACAAACATAAGAGTATCCGAATAATGTAAGATATGAAAAAAGCGGTTATTTACATATTCTTGGCGTTAGTGGCAGCATCATGCTCGTCGTCGCGCGGAGGAGGTTCGAATGGCGGCGAAGTCACCGGCGTGGGCGGAACAGCCTGGGCCGAACCGACGCCCTATGGTATGGTACTCGTCGACCGAGGCTCGATGAAAGTGGGACCCGGAAAGAACGACAGCATCAACAACATTGTTGCCGACTCGCGAGGCATGTCGGTTGACGCTTTCTGGATGGACCAGACCGAAATCACCAACTCCAAGTATAAGCAATTCGTGTTCTGGGTGCGCGACTCCATTATCCGCGAGCGTCTTGCCGACCCTGCTTATGGCGGCAACGAAGACTTCAAGATTGAAGAAGACAAGGAAGGCAACCCGATAGCACCTTACCTGAACTGGTCGAAGCCAATTCCGTGGCGCAACCCCAACGAGGACGAGGCACGTGCCATCGAAAGCGTGTATCGCATCAATCCTATTACAG
>JBJEKE010000216.1:0-2895 GCA_051878475.1 Muribaculaceae bacterium
CATGGTATAAAGCCATATCAGCAGAATGGTGAGTACCACATTGATGGCAAACGGAATGCCCAGGGGCCCGAACACCAGCGCCTGAAGCACTACGCACACCACATAAAAGCGCACAGCCGCGCCAAGCATCTTCGAAACGAAGAACAGCCATGCGCCGCTCTTATAGGTTTGAGCACCGAAGCGCTGCCCAAGATAGCCATATATCGATATGAGGTTTCGACGATAGAACAACGGCACCAGTAGATAGGCTATCACAAAATAGCCTACTATGAAGCCGAGCATCATCTGCACATAGGAATAGCTTTTGGTTACCACCATTCCGGGCACCGAGATAAACGTTACCCCTGAAATGGCTGCGCCTATCATTGCAAGTGTAGCAAGTGCCCACGGTGCCGAGCGGTTCCCGGTAAAGAACCCGGCATTGTCGGATTTGCGTCCGGCAAAGTACGACACTGCAAACAATAGTATAAAATAGCCGGCAATGGTGGCAAGGACAACTAATGGAGTCATAATCAGATATTCGTTTTGTTTTATTTATTCTTCGTAAAGCAGATACTTGCGACGCTGCTGCTTGAATCGCAACACATCGTCGGCCCACGTGGCCTTGATTTCGTCGGCCGATTTCCCTTCGATTATCATCTTGCGGATATCGCCGCGCCCTATAAGTTTCTCGAAGAACGACCGGAAGAAGTGGTCGTCGAGATTCAGGTTACGATAGGCATCGATAACATATTCCAGGTTAATCCCCTTGGCTATGATTTCATCGTCGGAGAGTTTCCGAAGGTCACGACCGTAGCATTTGCGGTTGAGTTGGGGCGGGTTCTTGGCACCTTCAACACTGCGCGGCGTGAACGAGAACTTGTAGCCCTTCATGTTGGGGTGCCCGTAGATTTCAAATGGCCAGTCGGTGCCGCGGCCAAGGCTCACCGGCGTAGCTTCGAAGTAGCAGGTCGACGGATACAGGTATATGGCATGCATCGAGCGCAAATTGGGCGATGGAGCTATCGGCAGCACATAGCGGCTCTGATGGGTGTAGTTCTTGCACTCTATCACGGTGAGTTTTACCTGGGCGCCCCCTTCGAGCCACCCCTCGCCAACTGCCATCCGGGCAAGTTCGCCGAGGGTCATGCCGTGAACCACCGGAATCGGCAGACCTCCCACACCCGACTTGTATTTCATGTCGAGGATTGGGCCGTCTACATACATGCCATTGGGGTTCGGTCGGTCCAGAACCATCACCTCCTTGCCATAGCGCGCCGAGGCGTTCATCAGATTTATCATGGTCACATAGTAGGTGTAGAACCTTAGTCCCACATCCTGGATGTCGACCACCAGCACGTCAAACTTGTCCATGGTGGCTTGTGCCGGCATATGGCTGTCGCCATCGTATAGCGACGCTATGGGCACTCCGGTCTTTTCGTCGATACCGCTGCTCACATGCTCGCCGGCATCGGCCTTGCCGCGGAATCCATGCTCGGGCGAGAATATCGTGGTCACCTTAACGCCTGAGCGCAGCATAATGTCAAGAGTGTGCTCATTGCCAACCATTCCGGTGTGGTTCGACAGCAGCGCCACGCGCTTGCCGCTCAGCAACGGCAGATAGTCGGCCGTGCGTGCTGCTCCTACTATTATCTCGTCGGCTGCCGCTGTGGTTGTCCACACCCCTATCACCGCCAGCAACGTGATTATCAGGCTCTTCAGTTTCATATCTGTTTGGGTATTATAGTTTTATGGTATATGTCGGATGCTGGGCATCGGTGGGTACAAACAGGTTGTCGACCGTCACGGCTATGGTGCCGTCGGCCTGCGAGGTGACGTTGCGCGACGAGAATGGGTTCAGTCGCTGTGGGTTGCCCCCGAAGTTAAGCATGAAATGCAGCGACGAGTGGTTAACCATCCTCACGTGCCGACGCCCGTTGTTGTCTACCTTGAACACCTCAAACTTTACGCAAGCGCGGAACAGTGCCTCCACAAGTGCCTCATCGCCGGCAATGGTGCCAAACGAGTAGGCCAATGTGCGACGTGCCTTCAGGGCGTCCTTTATCGCCACCGGCGAGTTGTCGGTGGCAAGGATAAGGGTCATGTTGCGCTGATGCCCCTGCAGCGAGTAGTCGAGCGCAGTGGTGCGATGAATGTCGGTGTTGGCTGCCATGAAAAAGCCGTTCTCCTTGGCTCGCTTCACCACCGTGGGATAGAATTCCGAGCCGTTCATTATCTCAACTCCGTCAATCAGATGCTCGGCATACACCTGTTTCTCGAATTCGGTCATCTCAAGCGATTTCCGACGCCATCCGGGATGGTTATGCATAATCAGGGCTCCCTGGGCGCGGGCGTTGCGCATCGACTGTGCCGGGTCGGCATCGTAGATGGTGTTGGCATCATCTACAAACAGGGCGTTGTAGTGTCCGATGGTTTCCGGGCTGCGGGTAATTTCGGCTCCGGGAATTATGGTGATGCCATAGTACTCTGCCTCTTTCTGGGCGGCAAGATATGGCACATTGAGGTCGGCAAGTATGCCGGTTTTGTCGGCCGCCTTGTCTATCACGTTATGGTTCACTGCCTTGGTGTCGGCCGGGACATATCCTTTGAGGAACTTGAGCATGGTGGGCTCCCAGCGGCGATACTCCACATGGTCGGTGATGGCAAGAACATCAAGTCCATCGGTCCACGCCTCGAGCACACGGTATTCAGGTGTAGTGGATGCATCGGAATATACGGTATGACAATGGAGGTCGGCCTTCAAAACGGTGTAGCCGTCGACCTTCGGAATTACAAACTCATGGCGCATCGACTCGTTGCGCAAGGTATGCCGGGCCATGTCCCTATTGTCATGGTCCTGATAGTAAATCGATTGGCCGGCTGCCGTGAATGCCAGCGATGCTGTAGCGGCAATAA
>JBJEKE010000217.1:0-11943 GCA_051878475.1 Muribaculaceae bacterium
ATCACCGGCGCCACCGGAAGCATAGGCCGAGAACTTGCCTCCCTGCTTGCCGGCACATCAAAACCCATTGTCCTGGCATGCCGAAACACTGAGCGTGCCGAAGAATTGCGCAAATCGATAGTTGAATCTACAGGAAACAAGCAGATTTATGCTCACCGTCTTTGTCTGGAGTCGCGCCAGTCGATAGCCGACTTTGCCAAATGGCTCACCGAAGAGAATTTCTCGGTGCATGCACTCATCAACAATGCCGGTGTGATGCAGCGAAACTACACCGTAAACGAGGAAGGGCAGGAAATAACCTTTGCTGTAAACTATCTGGGCACTCTGATGCTCACCTACCTTACCATACCGTTGATTGAGCCTGGAGGGCACATCGTGTTCACTACATCGATGACCCGCCGCCTATATAGCGCCGAAGGGATTGCCATCAACGAGCCCCGCGAGATGTTCTCGCAACTGGGCACTTATGGCCGCAGCAAGGCTGCGCTCACACACTATGCCGTATACATGGCGCAACACTATCCCGATATCTACATTAATTGTGCCGACCCGGGTGTGGTGAATTCCAACATGATTCACATGGACCGATGGTACGACCCCATTGCCGACCTGCTGTTCCGCCCAATCATCCGCTCGCCTAAACAGGGGGCAAAGCCCACATTGAAGGCTCTCACACTGAAGGATTCGGGCAATGTGGTGTCGGGGCACTTCATCCGCCGTATCCCTTACAGCAAGCACGACCAGTCGCATGGCCACCTTGTGGAAGCCACCCGTGATTATTTGGTTAAAGCCGGCATCCCCGTTTGATGCTATCGCGCCCCATTCGGGGAGAGCGGAAGGATCTTCGGCCCAATACGTTTACCGGGGGGTAAGATGGCCTAAAAGCCATCTCACCCCCCGGCTATTTACAGTCCGCCAGCTGGCTGTTTCGCATCCTTCAGATGCATTTCAGGGTGCTGCGGGTGGCCTATGGCGGTTATTTGCCGGGGCGCGGGTTGACCATATGGGTGTCTTCCCATATTAGGTAGCGCTCTATCATCTGCGCCATGCGCTCGGGGTATTTAGCTGCCAGGTTGTGCATCTCGCTGCGGTCGGTGTTAAGGTTGTAGAGTTCCCAAACTTTTTTGTTGGCCGGTTGCACAATTTTCCATCCCTCACAGTCGATTAGCGCCTTTTCCTCGAAGTGCTCGAAGCAAAGGTCGCGGCTGGTGTTGAGGTGTCCACCGTCGAACACCGGCTTGAGGCTTATGCCTTGGTATGGGATAATTGTGTTGCCGTTGTAGGTAGTTGGGTATTCGGCGCCGGAGAGGTCGAGGCAAGTGGCCATAATGTCGATAACGTGGCCGTAATCGTCCACGAGCGAGCCTTTCGGGGCCTTAATACCTTTAGGCCAGAACGCAATCATCGGCGTACAGATGCCACCTTCGTATGATTTTGCCTTCCAGAACCGGAACGGAGTGTTAGCCACGTTCGACCATTTCGGGCCCACCGATGCATAGGTGTTTTGCGGTCCGGGAAGCACCTCTTTGTGGCGCGGATACACTATTTTGCCGCCGTCGCGCATCTCGGCAGGGCGGTCGTTTTCGCCCTCGCTGAAGTTCTGACAAATCTCGTTGCTGCAGCCATTGTCGCTCATGAAAATAATCAAGGTGTTGTCGAGCTGGCCGGTAGCCTCAAGGGCGTCGACCACGCGGCCGATGCTCTGGTCCATGCGGTCAATCATGGCAGCATGCACAGCCATAGCGCGGGCATCCCACACCGAGTCGGGGTTGTTCTCCCATTTGTCTTTGAATTGGCGAGGAGAGAGGAAATTGTCGGCATCGCCGAAAATCTTCATCTGCTTCATGCGTTCGTATCGGCGCCGGCGCACTTCGTCCCAGCCGCATTTATAGTGGTCCTTATATTTTTCGATGTCTTCGGGCAGCGCGTGGAGCGGCCAATGAGGCGAATGGAAAGCCAGATACATGAAAAACGGCTGTTCGCCGCCGGCATATCGGTTGATGTAGGTAACGGCGGTGTCGGCCAGAGCCACCGTGCTGTAATAGTTGCTTGGCACTTCGCGCACAGGCTTGTCGCCGCTGACAAGGCTGAAGGGGTCGAAGTAGTTCACTACGCCGTAAATGGTGCCGTAGCAGTCCTGGAATCCGCGGTTAATGGGGTAGTTGTCCTTAGGTGCAAATTCCTCGTGATACACCTGATGAGCCAGCCATTGGCGCTGGTCGTCGCGCAGCGGAGTTTCGGCCACATGCCATTTCCCCACCCATGCAGTGCGGTAGCCGGCATCCTTGAGCACCTCGGCAATTGTAACTCCATTGTGAGTCATTGTGCCGCGGTATCCCGGCTTGTGCTGGTCGAACGTCATTCGTCCCACTCCAGCCTGGTGCTGATAAAGGCCGGTGAGCATCGACGCCCGTGTTGGGCAACTTCGGCTGGTGTTGTAGAAATGAGTGAAGCGGATGCCGTTTTCGGCCAGGCGGTCGAGGTTAGGCGTTTGCACATCGCCACCATAGCATCCAATGTCGGAATAGCCGAGGTCGTCGGCAAGAATAACCAGAATGTTTGGACGTGCATCGGCACGTTGCTGAGCCATCGACTGTGCACAGGTGAATGTCAGCAGAGCCGAACCCACAGCAATGTTAAGTTTGGTTGGTGTCATGATTGATTATAGGTTTTATTTGGTTATTATCTTGTGATTTTATGCAAAAATAATAAAAATGTGTGGCAAATCGATGCGATTATCGCCACTTTGTTTCATCCCCTATACACGGAGATGCCAATATCTTGAAAATAAAAGCAATAATAAAGTTATTATGCGTTGATTAAGATTAATTTATCCGAAAAAAGCACTATCTTTACACGGAAAATAGTTATGCCAACCAAAATAAACGAATCTATTTATATCCATCCTGAAAAGTAATGAAAACAAGACAATTGCTTGCAACGATGCTTCTTGCGGCTTTGCTGTGCCTCAATTCTTGCGGTAATGCAACAAAAGCATCAACAGACACTCCTACCGACAGTGCCGAATTTGTTATCGCCAACCCACTCCCCATAAAATTTGGCGATCCCTATGTGCTTCGTGCCTCCGACGGCAAGTTCTACATGTATGGCACCAGCCTTGCCGATGGTTTTGAAGCCTATGTTTCTGATGATATGCAAAACTGGACCGCTTGCGGACAGGTGTACAAGGGAGCCGGCGACGACCAATGGAACGTCGACTGCTTCTGGGCGCCTGAGGTGTATGAGCGTAACGGTAAATTCTACCTGTTCTTCAGCGCCAACAGCAAGGACAACCCAACTCACGAGGGTGAAAACTTCAAGCTTGGCGTGGCTGTGGCCGACAGTCCTACCGGCCCGTTTGTCGACCTGTACAACCGTCCGATTTTCAACCCGCCATATCCCGTTATCGATGCCAACGTGCTCTTCGACGACGAAAACGGCAAGACATACCTATATTTCTCGCGTTGCTGCTACAAGCACCCAGTGGAAAGCGAAATTGCTGCCAAGGCAAAGGCTGAAGGCACTTTCGACTTCGTTGAGGAAAGCTGGGTGTACGGTGTTGAGATGAAGCCCGACTTCTCCGATGTTATCGGCGAGCCGGTGCTGCTGCTTGCTCCACCTACCAAGCTCGACGACGTGCAGGCTGAATGGGAAAGCCGCTCGGTTACAGCTAAAGAGGTTAACCGCAGATGGACCGAAGGCTCGTTCATCTTCAAGGACAACGATACATATTATATAATGTATTCGGCTAACCACTACGGCGGTGCATACTACGCAGTTGGCTACGCCACATCGAAGGACCCGCTCGGACCGTTCAAGAAAGCTGAAAACAATCCTGTGCTTCAGGAAAACCTCAGCCAGGGCGGCACTGTGATGGGTACCGGACACAACATGGTGCTCACTATGCCTTCGGGACAACGCTACTGCGTTTATCATGGTAGATTGAGCGACAATCCAACAGAGCGCGTGGTGTTTGTCGACCCGTTGAAAATCGACAGCGAAGGTGTCCTTACTGTTGAAGGTCCTACAGTGTCTGAGAAGCTGTCAGCCGACAGTACTGAAGTTGAACCGGTGGCTCTGGTAGAACAGTAATATATAGCGCATGGCGCCATCGACAGGCGTCGTTAAATATCTCCGGCCGCAGGCTATCACTAAAGTGGTGGCCTGCGGCCGGAAACTTTTTTGCAGTTAATGGTTTTGCTTGTGGCGGTTTTCGCAAACGGAGGATTTAGGAGTGAGTTAATTTTGCCGTACGCTAAAATCGAAGCCGATGGCAGCTCACATCGGCAAAGTCAAAAAAATCTTTCATAGTAAAACCAAAGAGAGTTATGAAATCAGTTTTTAACCATTGGAAGTTCAATGCGAAAAGTGGTGCCACGGCCAATCTCCGACTCCTTCACATAGATTCGGCCTTTGTGGTATTCTTCGATTATTCGCTTCACCAGAGTGAGTCCGAGTCCCCACCCACGTTTCTTGGTGGTGTAGCCGGGATTGAATACTGTCTTGAAATTCTTTCGAGCAATACCCTTTCCGGTATCGGTGACGTCGATAATGATGTGGTCGTGTTCGGTGGCTACGGTGAAGTCGATACGACCTTCGCCCTGCATGGCGTCGACAGCATTTTTGGTGAGGTTCTCCATCACCCATTCAAACAGCGGTCGCGAAACCATGACAGCCGTCTCGCTCTCGGGGAAGTGAAGCCCAATGGCCACACGTCCGCTGATGCGCGAGCGCATGTATTCGAGGCTTTCGCTGACGGTTTCGTTTATAAACGACAGCTCGAGCTCGGGAGTAGAGCCGATTTTCGAGAAACGCTCGGCAATCACCTTCAGCCGGTTGACGTCCTTTCCCATTTCGGAGGCCACTTCGTGGTCGATTCCATATCCTTCGAGCAGCTGCATCCACGCCATTAGCGACGATATCGGGGTGCCCAGCTGGTGGGCGGTTTCTTTCGACAGGCCCACCCACACCTTGTTCTGCTCGGCCTTTTTCATCGACACCACAGCAAAGTAAACCACGGCGATGAAAATAAGCATAACGGCGAGCTGCACATATGGATAGTACGACAGCCGCTTGAGCAGCAGAGAATCCTCGTAGTATAGGTGCTGCACGGTGGCTTTGTCGATAGCAATGTCGATAACGTTTCGGGTGTCCTTCAGATGCGCGAGTTTGTCTTTCAGAAACGCCTCGTTGACAGGTGATATGTCGTAAGGGGCATTCTCGTCTATAGGCTCGGGAAGCGAGAAGTTTCGGTGAAGAATAATGTTGTCGGAATCGTCGACCAGCAGCACGGGGATGTTGCGGTTTCCCTCGATAATCGACAGCAGAAAGTTGATGTCCTGGCTCGATGTTTCCGACATTCCGGCAGTTGCAATCTGCTTGGTGGCATTAGCCCAGATTTCCATTCGTTCGCGTTCCTGTACCGAAAGGTCCTTGACAAGATTGTTAGATATGAGCAGAAACATGGCTGCAATGATTGCAGAAACCATGCAAAAGACGATTTTCCAGAGCCTGCGCTTGTCGTATATCGATTTCATTGTATGTAACGGTTTACATTTGGTTGTGGTGCTCGAGAATCCATCGGGCCACGCTGTCGGAACTGTTGGGGCCTATCACCACGTGGGCCATCTGCTTCACCTCGGGGTAGGCATTCTCAACAGCCACAGCCACGTCGGCGCATCGGAGCATGGGAATATCGTTTAGGTTATCGCCAAACACCACAATGCGCTCGGCGCCGATGCTCTCGGCCATCTGGCGAATGGCGGCAGCTTTCGAGGTGCCGGGAGCGAATATCTCGAGAAATCCCTGGTTGGCATTGTAGATATCGTGGTAGCATATGGCTTCGCATCCGCCGCTTTGCTGCACGCGTGCGTGCACCTCGCTGATGCGCTCGAAGTCGTTGCAGGCATACATCAGCAGCGCTTGCCCCACCTTCAGCGGGTTGTGGAGATAGAAATGCTTGAATGGCGAGTTGACACGCTCCTCGATAAACGACAGCTCGCCGCGGTTCAGCTCCTCGCAGTGCGACACTCTCAATGTTTCGTCGGTGTCGATGTCGTAGATAAACGGGTTGATGCCGCTGCTATGGCAGATTTCAACAATCTCAGCCACTTTTTCGGCAGGCAGCAGCGATGTGTCGGTATATCGGTTCTCGATGGGCACCCATTTGGCAGCGCCGGTCATGACAATCATCGGCAACTGGATGCCGATGGCCTCGGTAAGAGGCACAGCGGTGGCAGGAGTGCGCGCAGTGGCGATGGTGAACATCAGCCCTTCGTCGGCAATCAGCCGGCTTAGGATGTCGGCTGTGGTGGCCGATATCTTTGCCTCGGGGTTGAGCAGGGTGCCGTCGAGGTCGCTGACATATAGAGTTGTGGGTGTAGCCATTATTGTTTTTTTCGTGCGTTAAGAGCCCGGTCGACAGCCGACACAATCCGTTCGGGAGTTATGCCGGTTAGGCAGAAATAGTCGTGGGTGTGGCACGGCTTGTTGCCGAATACCGAGCATGGCCGGCAGGTGAGGTTGAGTTGCACGGCATTGTCCTCGCACTGTCCAAAGCCGAGGAATCCGCAGTAGGGATGTGTAGCGCCCCAAATCGACACCACTGTGAGCCCCACAAGCGATGCCAGATGCATGTTGGCCGAGTCCATCGACACCATCAGGTTGCAATGACTCAGTAGTGCAAGTTCCTTGGCAAGTCCGGCCTTGGCTGTGGCCATCGAGGTGATGTTGTCGTGTCCGTCGGTCCATTCGGCCAGAATCGATGCCTCGTAGTCGCCCGAGCCAAACAGGAAAATCCTGTAGCCCGGTCGTGAGGCAAGGGCATTGACTACGGCGTGCATCTTGTCGAGAGGGTACACCTTGCCGCGGTGCTTGGCAAATGGCGCAATGCCTATCCATGTGTCGCCGTCGGCATGCGGCGCTGAAATGTCGGCAAAATCGGTGCTGTCGGCACCTCCGTCGGGGTATATCGAGCGGAAATCGTATTTAAACTGGAATCCGGCGCGCTCAAACACTTCGCGGTAGCGTGCCCGCGACGAAATCAGCGGCAGCAACCGCTTGTTGCGATGCCGTGTCAGAGCTCGCTTCCCGGCCCGTCCTTTGTCGATTTGGCGCACCTTGATGCCGTTGAGCATGAACTGCAATGCCAGGATGTGGGTGCGAAGCACTCCGTGGAGGTCGATGAACACTTCGGGGTTCACCTCGTCGCGCAATTGGCGATAAAGTCGACGCAGACCGCTGATGCCACGATATTGCTGCTTGTCGATGCCTTTCACCTCAAGGTTGGCAGGCGCATTGACAAACAACTGTGCGGCAAACTTGGCGGTGAGCATCACAAAGTGGGTGTCGGGGTTGGCTCGGCACACCGAGTAGAGCACCGGAATGGTCATTGCCACATCTCCCAGTGCCGAGAAGCGGGCAATGAGCACCCGCCGGTAGGAATTCAGATAAGTTGTTGCTCTACTGCTTTTTGCCATAGAGAATTGGGTTGGTTGAAGGGTCGTTGTACATCTTCATCTGGCGGTACACCTTCATGTATTTGCGTCCGGCCTCAATGTCGGCAAGCAGTTGGGCGATGGCAGTGGAGAGGTCGGTTTGCTGCTCCTTGAGCACGGCAAGCTTGGCGGCGCATTTGGCAATGTGCTCGCCCGAAGCGTCGGTGCGCTTCACTTCGGCCTCCATATGGTAGATTTTCAGAGCCAGAATCGACAGACGGTCGATGGCCCATGCCGGGCTTTCGGTGTTGATGGTAGCATCGGCTGTGGGCTTCACGTCATGGTATTTGGCCAGGAAATAACTGTCGATTTCCTCCACCAGGTCGGTGCGCTCCTGATTGGAGCGGTCGATGCGCCGTTTTAGGGCAATGGCCGCCAGCGGGTCGATGTTAGGGTCACGTATAATGTCCTCAAGGTGCCACTGCACGGCGTCGATCCAGTTTTTCACGAAGAGCTTGCTTTCGATTGAGCCATTGGCATAGGGGTTGACGGGCTTTGCGTCAACGTCGTCGGTAACGTGGTAGAGTTCGGTAGTGGCCTTGAATATTGAGTTGCAAGTGCTTACAAAATCCATAATTTCAGTGCATTTGAGAATTAGATTCGAAGATACATAATGTAATCCACACTTGCAATTATCCCGCAATAAATTTGCTTATTTGCGTCCGAAGTCGGCCGGTGTCAGACATGCAGTTTAGTTGCTGTTTGCTTGTCTGTCGTATTCTTTAACGAATTTAAGGAATGCAATACGTGACATTATTGTAGGGTGATCGCTGGCATCTGAATAATAAGCAGCGTCGTATTCAGATCCGAGCATACGCAGAAGATTTATATATTGTTCTTCGCAGCCAAGGTTTTCAAGAAAACGATATGCAATGAGGTCGGCCTCTAATTCTTGCTCGCGTGAGTATTTAAAAGTGAATTTCAAAGTTTCCAGTTCGGCTATTTGCATCATTTCTACGGCTGTTTCACTGGCGACGGCTGCGTTTTGCTCGGAATACTCGTTTGGCGCAATTGCAGCACTAACGCCAGCAGCCATAACGGATAATCCGGCAGCTAAGCCGCCGATTAGTCTGTTTTTACGTTTTGTCTTGGCTTCGGCATAAAGTCTTCTCATATGGTGCATCAGTGCCCCGTGAGCAAATTCATGAGCAACAACTCCCATCAGTATCTCATAGGTCATGCCTTTATGGACAAACAATCCTTGGGTTATGCACATGGCAAATCCGTCTTCAGTAAGAGCGGTGAACGCGTTTACTTCATCATAATTAATGATGTGAAGCGAACAGTTGCCATAATTTTGTGGAATGCCCATACGTGTGAGTAACGTGTCACAAAATCCTTTAGCATCTTCGTATATTGATTCGTCATACTGAGGATAGAACCGCGTAATTTCTTCAGATCGATTTAGCGCTTCTTTTTCAGCACCTTTTTTTCTTTGCATTTCGCGCACAAATTTGTTGAACTGTGTGTTGGTATTGAGCATAATATTCCAAAACTCGCAAGGACTGTTCTTGTCAAGGGCTTTTACGTTCTCACTAACATCATATTTTTCAATAAGTTCCTTGTATTTTTTTCGGTGTTTTCGCTTAGCATGGTCATAACCAGGCACAACATTGCTGATAGAATAAGTATACGTTTTTTCATATCGTTTTATATAGCATGTTACTTGATAAGTGTCAGAATCAAAATTAATTAGAGTAAATTTGCTTATTTGCGACCGAAGTCGGCCGGAATTTCGCCCCACGATTCGGTGTCCCACTTGATGATGCGGTTTTCGAAGGTGTTGGCGTTCATCCAGCTGATGGCGCGATTGAGGATTGCAATGAGTTCGGCATTTCGGGGAGTTGGCTTCAATGTGGTTTTGCACAGACGGTTGCGCACCCAGCTGATGGCTGTGCGGCTGTCGGAGTAAATGGTGGTGTTGAGCCCTTGCCTCTTGGTGAGTGCGAGCGCATGGATTAGGGCGAGGAATTCGCCCACGTTGTTTGTGCCGTCGTGATAAGGGCCTTTACGGAAAATCACCTCGCCGGTGCGTATCCATACGCCTTGGTATTCCATCACACCGGGATTGCCCATGCACGAAGCGTCGACGGCTATTGCGTCGAGGTCGATGCCGGGAATGTCGGCATAGTTCATGCGGCGGGTGGTTGCTTTGTGCTCGATGATGCTTTTGAGGATGCCGATATGGTCGGATGGAGAGCCTCGGAATGCGATGGTGGCGGCCTCCTGGTCGTTGAAAGCTTTATATCGGGCTTCGGGGAAGTTGTCCACTTGCTCCTTGCACTCTTCCCAACTGTTGTAGATGCCGGGCTGGCGGCCAACCCATACTGTGTACCATTTTCCTTGTGCCATGTGCAGAGCTTATTCTAATACTCTGATTATTCTGACGCCGATAGTGCTGAGGCTGCGACGCAGTGTCTCGCTGATTTTCTCGGTCTCGAGGGTCACTTTTCCTGCGGCTGACGATGCGTGGAGCAGATAAGGCTCGTCGTTGATAATCTTGATGATACCCATATGCGATGCGTCGAGGCCTTCGGTCTTGGTTATGAATACCACGATGTCGCCGTTGCGCAGCATTTTCTTGGCTCCTTTGCTGTTGAAGGCGCTTTTCTTAACCAATGGGTAGCGGTGCGAACGGTAGCCTATCTCGGCGCTCTTGAGTTTATCGAATGTGGTGGAGTCGGCAAGCGCGGGGTATTTGTCGCGGTGGGTCGACATATAGTCGAGGGTTTTCACCATGTAAGTGGCACCGGGAATGTCGGGGGTGATGTCCCTCACTATTCCGCGGGCGCTGTTGTTGAGTATCCAGTCGCTCACATAGTGCAGACGCGAGGCATAGCCATTGATTTCACCGTTGCGGTATCTCACTCGCTCAAGGTTCTGTGCGAAGTCGCGCCACGAGATGCGGCGTGACTGGGCTGTAGTGTTAAGAGCCATGATGGTCTCGACGAATGTGGTGCAGTCGAGGCCGTCGATGCGTATGGTGAGCATCTCGGGCGTGCCTTCGAGAGTGCCGGCCACATATGGCGTGCCGAGAAGCTTCTCGGCAAAGTAGATCAGCGATGCCCCGTTAGGCTTTTCGGGCTCGTTGTAGGCATCGGTGAGCAGCTTGCTGATGGCAGTGGTGTCGGCGCTGCAGTGTATGTTGAGCTGTTGCGGCGAATAGGCATAAGCCATAGCTGTTGTGGCTATGACCAGTGCTACAACAGCTATCGTGCGGAGTATTGAATTGATTTTCATATTGTCGAATTTGTAGAGTCGAGAACTGTTTATTATGCAAATTTGCAAAAAAAATATCAATTCGATTGCAAATTCGACGAAATAGAACTTCTTTCCGACATATATTGTGCAAAATCGGATAGTTTATTCCGCTGCACACTATTCCAGGCCGGCTTTATGCCAGCGATTTTACAAAATCGTCGATCTCGCGCAGTTGGCTTTCGATGCTCAGCAGCAACTGGAATTGGGCTCGGGCGCGCACCAGATTGTGCTCGGGATACTTTATCTTGTAGTAGGTGTCGCCGTTGAGGTAATCGGCCAGGAAGCGCACACATTGCATGTATGGGAACAGCTGGATGGCGTATGGCAGGTGCTCTATTTCAATCGGGGTAAGGAAGTTGCGTGCCTGTGATTCGAGATATCCGCGGGTGAATTGCTTGAATATTTCGGGCACGAAATGTATTTTCGATGTGTCGGGCTCGTCCTCGGCTGTGCTGCAAGCTGCGGTGCGCAGAAAATCGCCGTAGTCGGAGAATATGTAGCCGCGCATCACGGTGTCGAGGTCGATAACGCACAGCACTTTGCCGGTGCGGGCGTCGTAGAGCATATTGTTCACCTTGGTGTCGTGATGGCATATGCGTTTTTCGAGCTTGCCTTGAGCTGCGAGCGTATCGGCCACGGTCATCTTGGCGGCGCGGCTGCGGATGGCATCAACCAACTCGGTCACTTCTTGGGCGCGGCCTGCAGCGTCGGCTGCCACAGCGTCGTCGAGCTGCTGAAGACGGAAGGTGATGTCGTGGAAACGCGGGATGGTGTCGCCGATTTCGTCGGGAATGTCGACGAGCATTGCTTCGAAGTTGCCGAATGCCACGCCGCAGTCGTAGGCTGATTCGGCAGTGACGCTCTGGCGGGTTTCAGAATCGGGAATGTACACCGATATGCGCCAGTATGCTGCCCCGTCGAAGTAGTAGGTGAGTCCGTTGTCGGCTTTGAGAAATCGGAGCACTTTGCGGTCGATGTCGTTCTCACCGGCAGCTACGAGCTTGCGGCGCAGATGCGCTGTCACACATTCAATGTTGTGCTGAAGAAGGTCGACATCGGTGAAAATGCTGTTGTTGATGCGTTGCAACACATAGTTTGCGCTCTCAGGAGCCTTGGTTTTCACCAGGAAAGTGTCGTTGATGAGGCCCTGGCCGAGGGGCTTTACCTCGTATTCGCCTGATATTTC
>JBJEKE010000218.1:0-2878 GCA_051878475.1 Muribaculaceae bacterium
CCTTAGTAACTACTTCCTTTTTTTATTTTTGCTAAAAACGTTTAGGACAATATTGAGTAAAATTGCATTTTATTTAATATTTCATTACTTTTGCCCGCAGTTTCCGACAGATAACCGAAATTCAGGCCCATTAAGGACATAATAACCACATTTCAAGTTCCATGAGTGGCATAATGTGCCGTGAATCAGCAATTAAAGAGTTCGCGTTTCTGTATATATAGCTTTAATAGCTTACAATTATTATTTATTATAACCAATATTCAAACTATTTATGAAGAAAACTTTATTACTCATTGCAGGCATCGCTATGGCAACATCGGCTATGGCTACCTCGCATCTCGCAATGCCGGCTCAGCCAGTTGCACCCGTAAAGGTGGCTGCGACTCCGTTGAAGGCTACCGTCAGCACCAATGTGACGGTTAAGGAATCGAAAACAGTGAAAACCTTTGCCAATGGCTACTCATTGGAGCTTATGCGCTTGAACAATGGCCAGGTGCAGTGTGTCCTTGTAAAGGATGGTCAGATGCCGGTATCGGCCACTGCTGTCAAGCCCACAACCAAACTTGTGAAGGCTGCTCTGACTCTCGACGAAGGCTTCGAAGGCTGGGACCACGAAGCATACGACTGGATTCCGGAGGGTTGGCAGGATGTATCGAAGGTTGACCCGCCTAACGTGGCTCCGGGCCCCGACGATTATCCTAACCTCACTTGGGAAACCTGCTACAACGGCTGGTCGTCGCCATCGCACAGCGGCGAGGCTGAAGCCCTCATGCAATACAGCTACGAATGGCTTGAGGAAGAGCACCCGGTGTATCGTAAGCCGCAGGACGAATGGCTGATTTCGCCATCTGTGCCAGTCGTTACAGGCGACTGTCTGGCGTTCTACCTCTCGTATAGCCCGGGATGGACACGCTGGAACACCGAAAAGGAAGAAGAATACTTTGGCGGCAACTATAATCTCGATATGTTCGACGGCAAGACCTGCGATTTTGAAGTACTCGTATCGACCGACGGCGGAAATGAGTGGACAAAGGTGTGGGACTGCATGGAAGATGCCAAGAACTATACCCGCGACGAACTTAACTACGACACCCAGCTGATGGTGCATCCTTATGTGCCGGTAATCATCAACATGGACCAGTTTGCAGGCCAGAACATCATGTTTGCGCTTCGCTTTGCCGCTACAAACGCTTATGCTTCGATGCTCGTCGACGACATTATGCTGGGCCAGCTCACTCCTGAGGCTGCCTATACTTCGCCCTCCACTCTCTTTAATATTGGTATGTCGACAGCCTGGACCATCTCCAAGCCAGAATATATGTATAAGCTTGGCCCGGCCTTTGCCGAATATACCTGGACCAACAAGTCGAACCTCGCTTTCGCTTACGAATGGGAATACTCTGATGCCGCCGATACCGAATCGACCCTCACCAGCACCGACAAGGACCTCACCACTCCCGAATATATTGGCGGTACGGTGTCGATGCTTCCTGTGCTCAATGCCAAGCTCGACACTAAGGTGTCGACCTTCCAAGGTGCATATGCCGGTGTGTTTAACGGCGGCGATTTCGATGCCCACGACGGCTCGGGCGTGTATCTCGGCGTTGGCAAGTACGACCCACATCTGGTGGCTGCCGGACAATTGACAGATATCGGAGTCCTCGGCTGTGGTAAGATTTTCGACGAGCGCTGGGACTATATGATGTTTGGCGAACGCGAAGAGGGCGAGGACATCGTGGCAAAAGTGAAAGGCCTCGGCTGCTCGTACGATGCTCCGGCCGCACCATACCTGCTCTCGTATGTATATTTCAACCTCGTGAGCTATCAGCTTTCCGACGGTGCCACCATCAAGGCTAATGTATGGCCTCTCGATGCCTATGGCCGTGTGGGAAGCGAGCCTCTTGCCTACGGCGAAGTGTCGGCTGCCGAGATTATTACCGACGAAGATGGCTTTGCCACCGTGTTTATGCCGCTGGTACAAACCATCGACGACCTCGAATATGAGATGCCTATCACTGTCGATGGCCCGATATATGTGGAATTCTCGCTTGAGAATGGTGCCGACGAAGATTACTTCTCGATGCTGTGTGTAATGGGCAGTTCCGACGAAGTCAGCGAATCCGATGCCAGCATGGCTCGTGTGTTCAACGGTCGTTACTACTCTACCTACAAGTTCGCCTCGCTCGGATTCGAGGATGGTTCGGTGTTCCAGGGCTTGATTATGAACCTCGGCATCACCTACAACTGGCTCTACGAAATCAACAACACCTATAACAATCTGGGCATAAGCGCCGACGGTGGCGATGCCAAGTTCACACTCAATTCATACTTCGACGGAACAGACTTCTGGGAAATCACTGCTGACGGTCTCAATGAATACGTTACCTACACTTTGGGAGAATTCGACCCCGCAACCGGCAACCAGGACATCACATTCCATATGGATGCACTCCCCGAAGGCGAAAAAGACAGATACTCGGTAATCAAGATTGTGTGCCCCGGTGCTATCGACCAGATTTTCTACATCGGCCAGAAAGCAGAGTCGGGAGTTGAGGCAATCGGAGGCAGCAGCAACCGTGCCCGTTGCCAAGGCGGTAACTTTGTGGTTGAATCGGCAACAGCCACTGCTGTAAAGGTGTTCGACGTTGCCGGACGCTGCGTGGCCTCTGCTCAGTTCAGCGGCTCGGCCGTGATTACTGCCGACAACCTGCCTAAAGGCATCTACGTACTCAAATTCAACGATAATACAGTTGTAAAGTTGATGAAATAGTGATCTATAGTCCAAGTGTACGTTATCGCCGGCGGCTGCGTACACTGCAACAATGAGGCTGTGTCGTAATCGAGGTTTACGGCGCAGCTTCTCTTTTTATCGCCTTGA
>JBJEKE010000219.1:0-2867 GCA_051878475.1 Muribaculaceae bacterium
GGACTTCGTCGGTAGCATTTTTATCAACCAATTTAAGGATGTGCTGAACAAACACTTGACCTCTTGTTGGGCGACGGTCCAATACTTTTACAAAGTGATAACCGAAAGCAGTTTTGAACACTTCAGATATACCACCTACAGGAGTGTTATATGCCACTACTTCAAATTCGTAAGGCAGTGAACCCGACATTATGAAGCCGAGATTACCTTTATTACGAGGTGCACTCTTGTCGATTGAATACTTTGCAGCCAGTTCTCCAAAATCCTCACCATTGAGAACACATTGGCGAATGCTGTCCAAACGATTTTTCGAAACTATAGCACTTTGCGTTGCAGGGTCAGTCAAGGGGAGCATTATATGCGCAACCTCTACTTCCTCCTTTTTTCGCTCGTATGCTTCATGTGCCAATCGATCGTTAACAGTCTTGTCCTCAAGATATGTCTTGGCAAGATCTGCACGATAGCCATTGAATTCGTCAATAAAAGTTTTTGTAGTATCAATCCCGGCAGCTTCAGCATCGGCTACCTTCAACTTATATGTAACAAACATATCTACATACTTATCGAAGGGCTGCTCTTCCAATTGCTGTTGTTTATTCTTATTGTAAAGGTATTCAAACTCAGAAAGTTTTACATCTTTACCGTTAACTGTCATTGCAACCGGGTCCTTGGCCGATGCACAAAGTGCAAATAATGCCAGAGAACCTGCTAATAAACTATTTTTCATGTTATTCAAATCTTTATTACATTACAAAAATAGTAACGTAACAACCATAGATTTTATTGTATGAGCATTAACCTCTACTATAGTTAGGAGCCTCGCTTGTTATAGTCACATCGTGAGGATGGCTTTCAGCCACACCTGCACCAGTGATTCTGGTGAACTGTGCTGAATGCAGCTTCTCGATGTTTTCTGCTCCGCAATAACCCATACCGGCACGAAGACCGCCAAGCATCTGGTAGGTTACTTCGTAGAGAGAGCCTTTATAGGGGACACGGGCAGCGATACCTTCCGGTACGAGTTTCTTGTTGTCGGTCTGGTCGGCTTGGAAATAGCGGTCTTTCGAGCCTTTTTCCATTGCCTCGAGCGAGCCCATTCCTCGATATGTCTTGTATTTTCGGCCATTGAAAATAACTGTTTCACCCGGCGACTCTTCAACACCGGCAAGCATACCGCCAAGCATAACTGAATATGCACCGGCAGCAAGTGCTTTTACGATATCGCCGGAGTAACGTATACCACCGTCAGCAATAAGTGGAATTCCATACGATTCCAATGCCTTTGCAACGTCGTATACTGCGCTCAATTGCGGAACGCCGACACCGGCAATAACACGTGTCGTACAAATTGAACCTGGGCCAATACCGACCTTAACGCCATCGGCGCCATTGTCGGCAAGGAACTTAGCAGCTTCTCCGGTGGCAATGTTACCAACCACTACATCAATTCCATTAAAATTAGCTTTAACCTCTTTAAGCACACCTACAACGCCTCGAGTGTGGCCATGTGCAGTGTCAATAACAATGGCATCTACACCGGCATTAACCAAAGTCTCAACACGTTGCATGCTGTCCTTTGTTACACCAACACCGGCGGCCACTCTCAAACGGCCGAGCGAATCTTTACATGCATTAGGTTTGTCCTTTGCCTTTGTAATATCCTTGTAAGTTACAAGGCCAATGAGCTTGCCCGATTTGTCAACTACGGGGAGCTTTTCAATCTTGTGCATCTGCAGGATTTCAGCAGCTTGTTCGAGATTAGTCGATTGGCTTGTAGTTATAAGATTGTCCTTAGTCATCACCTCGCAAATAGGGCGATTGATGTTACGCTCGAAACGAAGGTCACGATTGGTAACGATACCACAAAGAATTCCTTCGGCATCAACAACCGGGATACCGCCAATATGATATTCTTTCATCATATTCAAGGCATCACCCACTTTCGAGGCAACAGAAATGGTTACAGGGTCGTAAATCATACCGTTCTCGGCACGCTTTACGGCATGTACCTGGCGAGCTTGCTCCTCGATAGGCATGTTCTTGTGGATTACACCGATACCACCTTCGCGAGCAATTGCAATCGCAAGGCTCGACTCGGTAACTGTATCCATGGCGGCAGAAACCAACGGAACATTCAATTCAATGTTACGGGAGAAGCGTGTCTTTAAATCTACTTGATTTGGAAGAACCTCAGAATAGGCTGGAATTAACAGGACGTCGTCAAAAGTTAGACCATCCATTTTGACTCTATCTGCAATAAATGATGACATAAGATATATGTTTTGTTTTTATTGCACGCAAAGTTAAGGTTTTTCGGACAAATATCTTGTATTTTTCTGCGATTATTTTGTTTAAAAAGTTTAGGCTGCCACATATGATGCAGCAACCTAACTTGATTTTATAAATCAGTGATCAGTTTGCAAGCTCAGAGAGGAACTTAATACGTATTAATCGTATTTCTTCTTCAGTGTAATCGTTGCCGAGTTCGTTAATTGCGTCTTCCAGATTATCACTTTCACTTCCCTTAAAATATTCAAAAATATCCAGTTGGTGGTCGGGGTCCATAACTTCGTCGAGGAAGTAGTCGATGTTGATTTTAGTACCTGAATATACTATTGCTTCCACCTCGTTGAGCAATTCGTCGAATTCGAGACCTTTCGACTCAGCCAACTCATCAAGAGCTATCTTTCGGTCAATGGCTTGAATTATTGAAATCTTGAGCTTGCTCTTATTTGGCATAATGCGCACACGAAGGTCCTCGGGGCGTTCAATCTCATTTTCTTCAACATGGCGCTTGATAACCTTAACAAACTCCTCGCCATAGCGTTTTGCCTTGCCGGCACCAACACCGGGCACATTCTGCAATT
>JBJEKE010000220.1:0-2864 GCA_051878475.1 Muribaculaceae bacterium
AAGAATTATGGAACTGTTCAGCGAACCTGTTTTGGTGGCTTTGGCGCTCACTGCGGTGGCCGGTCTGTCGACGGGAATCGGTGGCTTGATGTCGATGGCAGCACGTGCCACGAACACTCGTTTTCTGTCGTTTGCCCTTGGCTTGTCGGGTGGGGTGATGGTGTATGTGTCGCTTGTTGACCTGTTGCCCGGGTGCATTGCGGCTTACTCGGTGACATACGAGGCCAAGACGGCTCAGCTGATATCGCTGGCGGCGTTCTTTGCCGGCGTGGCGCTGATAGCGCTTATCGATTTCCTTATTCCTGAAGAAGAGAATCTGCACGAGTCGCATCCGTTTGAAATGCTTGAGCATCAGAGCGAAAAGAGGGTGGGGCGCACCGGGCTGCTGCTGTCGTTGGCAATCGGGGTGCACAATTTTCCTGAGGGCCTTGCCACATTTGCCTCAGCGCTTGAGGATGTTACTGTGGCATTGCCTATTGTGGTGGCCATTGCCATCCACAACATTCCTGAGGGCATTGCCGTGGCTGTGCCTGTGCTTCATTCCACCGGTAGCCGCCGTAAGGCCTTTCTGGCTTCGTTTGCGTCGGGCATGGCCGAGCCGGTGGGCGCTGCTTTCGGTGCGTTGTTCCTGTTGCCGTTCTGGAGCAATGAACTGGGGGCATTGCTGCTGGCCTTTGTAGCCGGTATTATGGTGTATATCTCGTTCGACGAACTGCTGCCCAGCAGCGAACGCTACGGACATCACCATTTTGCCATTTCCGGCGTGATTGCCGGAATGGCGATAATGGCATTCGGATTAGTAATCCTTTAATTCTTAAGTCGTAGATATTTGTGTGAGCGGCGGATGGTTTCCAGCCTGAAGGCGCATGGCCAAGCCACGAGCCAATTGTTTATGCGCCGGAATTCATTGCCCACAGTGTCGTTGAGGCCAAATCCCCAGTACGATTCAAAGTAAGCTTCGTTTTGCGAGCCGGCTGGCCGCACTATGTCGTACACTTTGGTGGTTCCGTCCGACACCAGCTGATTGCTGTTACGCCATATTGCCAAGGCCTTGTCGCTCCACTGCTTGTCGCCGGTTATCTCGGCCAGATCAATCCATTCGGGCACCCAATAGAGAGCGTACACATCGAGATGATGGTGCTGTGTCGATACGCTTGTTGCACCGAAAGTGTGGTATCCGTAGCGGGTGAAGACATCACTTTTGGGATACTTCTCGTCGTAGTGCCACAGCCATGTCGACAGGTAGCATGATGTGAGCACGGCATCGTCGATGTATGAATAGTCGTTGGTTATGCGGTATAGCCTGATTGCCGAGCGGAGAAGGGTTATCGACGATTCTTTGTCGATGCACCATGTGTCGAGTGCTCCGGCGGTGGAGTATCCGTCGCGTTTAAGCTCGTCCATGTAGAATTTGAATGCACGTTTGGCCGATTCCAGATAGCGGTTGTCGTTGCTCTGGTGATAAGCGGCAATCATGGCCGGCACAATGAAGCATCCTATTGTGCCCTCTCGGTAAAGGCATTTGCCGTCGTAGTCCCATCCTTTGCCGAAACATCCGTCGGGTTGCTGGTCGGCAAGCATGAAGTCGCATATCCCGTAGGCTGCTTTCAGGTAGTTTGGCTTATTGGCCCCGCATTTCTTGGCCATGTTGTATGCCTCGAAGAAATTTGTGGCGGCAGTGCCGAGGTTGCAGCCGTCGAGCACACCTTTTGTGCCGTAAAGTATATCGTCGTAATGGGTTATGAACAAGCCATTCGGAAGTATGCAATTATTGGCCCAAGTGTCGAGTGTGACGAAAGCCTTGTCGAGCGATTCCTTCGAACCGGTTTTCAGATAGTCGGCCATCAGCGAGATAGCAAACGATGCGTTCTGGCCGCACCAACCTATCTCGTATTTGGAAACGTCGCGTTGCTTCCATTCACCGTTGTCGTTGAGCACCAAACCGATGCTCAGGCCACGGTAGCTTCCTTCGGTGGCCCACAGCGATTCCTTGACGAAGCGTATACCGAGGTCCCATAATTTGTCGACGTCGAAAATCTTTATCTTGGGCTGCTTGGCCATGTTCCATGCATCGGTGAGGAATGACTGCATTGCACCGTGATTAGGCTTGCGAGGAGAAATATTGACGTAGATGGTGAAATCGAGGTTTTGTCCCGCCTTGAGCAATGCGGTGCGACGGAACGGTTCGGCATACTTGTCGCGTGCCGAGTACATTATGGGTTGTTCCTCTTCGGGCCATAGGATGGGCTGGCGGGTGCTGGCCGAGTCGGGTTGCAGCGAGCACGAGAATCGCTTTGATTCGTTTGAGGGAGCATCGGCCCAAGTAGCAAATGCATAATTGCCCGATTCGCTGTACATTGCACCGGGAATCGGAGTTCGGCACGACGAGTAGCTTCGCCAGGCGCCGTTTTCCTGGGCCCCTTTAGGCTCGAGGCCGCGCCCCCAGTGATTGCCGTTGTATGATATGGCCGGAATCATCCAGAAGTCGGAAGCCATAGGAATGCTGAGGCCAACAGCAATGCGTGCATCGTCGGCATTCTCGCGCGCGGTTATCCGATAGTCAATTTGGTAAGTATAATCGGATATTTCGCTCACTTTTGCCGATGTGACATCGAATTTGAATGACGAGCCTCCATTGGTGCTTATTCCGATGGTGGCTATCGTCGATGAACCGTCGACTATAGTGAGGCTGCCCGGTGTTGACGATTGCCTGATGGCGATACTGCCGGCGCTTATGCTTAATGCCGACAACATTGATACCAGTATCGATAAATATATATGTCTCATATTGATGGTTGTTGATAAGGTTTGTGGGCAAATGTAATTGTTTTTTATGGTAATCACTGTGTGGATATCGTTAAAAG
>JBJEKE010000221.1:0-11836 GCA_051878475.1 Muribaculaceae bacterium
TGGTTGAGGGCTTTTATGGTTCAATATCTAACACAAAAGTAATTAATGACGGCGATGTGATTGATTTAGGTGACGGGAAATCACTTAAATTCGTTATCACTCCAATGGTTCATTGGCCTGAGACAATGATGACCTTCGAGCAAAGCAGCTCCACCCTATTCAGTGGCGACGCTTTCGGCTGCTTCGGAGCACTTAACGGCGGCGTCATCGATGCTGAATGCGATGTAGAAAGTTATATTCCCGAAATGTATCGCTACTATGCAGCTATCGTTGCAAAATACGGAACGTTTGTAATCAAGGCCATAGAAAAGCTGAAGGGTTTGACTATTAATCGAATCTGTCCTACACACGGACCGGTTTGGCAAGACTATATGATGCACGTTATCGACCTATACGACCGTCTGGCACACTTCACACCGCAAAACGGAGCAGTCATAGTATATGGCTCAATGTATGGCAACACCGAGGACATAGCTGAGCTTATTGCTCGTGAATTAACTGTTAACGGTGTAAATGTAAGAATGCACAATATCGCAACAGCAGATTTGTCGGTTGTGCTTGCCGACATCATGAGATTCAAAGGCCTGATAATCGGAGCACCAACATATAACAGCAGCATTTTCCCGCCGATTCAGAATCTTATCGAGGCAATTGTGTCGCGAGGCATAAAGAACCGTGTGTTATCGACATTCGGCAGTTATACTTGGGGCCCTGGAATTTCGGTTAAGATAGAGAAATCTTTTGAATCGCTGAACTACGATACCGTATCTTGTAAAATAGAGATGAAGCAATCAATTCTCGACAACGATTTATATAACCGTATCGAGGAATTTGCAAAAGTTTTTGCCGAAAAAGTAAAATAGGATCTCAACCAAACGATTCTGCAAGTTTCTCGGCACAGCGTTCGCCATCTATAGCAGCCGAGACAATGCCTCCGGCATAGCCTGCACCTTCACCACATGGATATAGGCCTTTGATGGTAATATGATTCATAGTTACTTCGTCGCGTGGTATACGTACCGGCGACGAAGTTCTTGTTTCCACTCCAATCAAAATGGCATCGTTGGTCAAGAAGCCTTTAGCCTGACGTCCAAACACTTCAAATCCATTAGCCAAACGTTTTGCCACAAATTGGGGCAACCACTTATCAAGGCGCGAAGGTTGAAGTCCGGGTGTATATGAAGACGGAGGTATAAGTTGAGAATCCTTATGATTGACAAAGTCCTTCATACGTTGTGCACCGGCTCGCTGCGATTCGCCTGCCTGACGAAAACATTCATGCTCGAGCGCTTCCTGGAATCGCATTACCTTAAGCTCATCATCGCCATATTTTGATGGGATATCTTCAGGTCGTACTTCCACTACCATACCAGAATTGGCCCAATATGAGCCGCGATTAGACGGCGACATACCATTAACTACAAGCTGACCGGGAGAACTTGCCGCAGGGACAACGAATCCACCAGGACACATACAGAACGAATACACACCACGACCATCAACTTGTGTGACAAAACTGTATTCAGCAGCTGGAAGATACTTACCACGACCTGCAGGTGAATGATACTGAATGCGGTCAATGACATGTTGCGGATGCTCCAAACGCACTCCCACAGCTATACCTTTAGCTTCAATAGGTATATGCTTATCGTGTAGCATAGCGTATACATCGCGAGCTGAATGGCCTGTAGCAAGTATTACTTTGCCAGCATATTCAGTCCCATCTGCAGTAATAACGCCCTTTGTATTACCATCAGTGTCGACGACAATATCAGTGACTTTTGTCTGGAAATGCACTTCACCGCCATTCGACAAAATGGTGTTGCGCATGTTTTCAATAACTTTGGGCAGTTTATCGGTTCCGATATGTGGATGGGCATCTATAAGGATATTATCAGACGCTCCATGCTGATTGAAAATCGACAATATTCGCTGAACCGAGCCACGTTTCTTGCTGCGAGTATAGAGCTTACCATCAGAATAGGCACCTGCACCACCCTCGCCAAAGCAATAATTTGAGTCAGGGTCGATAACTCCATGCTTTGAAATATCAGCTATATCGACTCTACGTTCAGTTACGTTTTTCCCTCGTTCAAGAACTATCGGACGGATTCCCAACTCAATTAGCCTTAAAGCTGCAAACAATCCGGCGGGACCTGCACCTACCACTATGGCAGAGTGCTCTGAGGTTACAGGTTTATATTGTATCCGCTCATAAAACGGTTCTGAGGAAGGCTCTTCGTTTATCCAAACCTTGACAGTAAGGTTAACATAAATCTGTCGTTGACGCGCATCAATGGAGCGCTTCAGAATCCTGAGCGATATTATATCCTTAGTTTTTAAGCCATTAGTATTTGCAATATGCAGCTTTATTTGCTGCATATCGTAGGCTACCTCCGGCACTAACCGTAGTTGGAAATCTTGTATCATCAAATTAGATTATTGTTGCTCTTCACGAGCAAATGGTGTATAAGTCTGGGCTGCTGGCTTATATGATTCATCGTCCCAAAGCGGGCTCGAAATCATAAGGTCGGCACTGATTCTGTTGCAAGCAATCGGCACATTGTGCAGACGGCACTGGCGCAGAAGCATCTGAATATCAGCTTCATGAGGCTGTGCACTCAAATCGTCAATGAGGAAAATAGCCAAATCAACTTCCTTACGCACCACCATGGCTGCAATTTCCGCATCGCCGCCCATTGGACCAGAATTCATACACTGAACGTTAGCTTCAATGCCCAACTCAGCAAATGCCTGCTTTACTAATCCGCCAGTTGTCCCTGTACACACCAATTTGTGTGCTGATAATGTCTGTGCATTGAATTTAACCCACTCAACCATGTCGGCTTTGCGTTTGTCATGTGCTACAAGCGCAATTGTCAGATGTCTTTTCATAATCGTCTAACTTTAAAGTTATAATGCAAAATAAACACTATTTTTGGGCTTCTGCAACGATTATTCGTATCTTTGCCAAAAATTAATATAAATGATATAAATGACAGGAGTTTTATTTGACTTAGACGGTGTACTGATTGATTCTGAATCAATATATTCAGAATTCTGGAGTAATATCGACAAATTATACCCCACTGGTATCGATGAATTTGCCTACCGCATTAAAGGCAGTAATCTTCAACGCATTCTTAACTTTTTCCCTGACAAAGAGATACAGAAAGATATTCTTGAACGCCTTGACGTCAGAGAAAAATCAATGATATATCCTATTTTCCCGGGAGTAATTGATTTTCTTAACGAGCTTAACGCTGCAAATATACCGTGCGCAATAGTAACAAGCAGTGATATAACCAAAATGAACAACTTGTTTAAGCAACATCCAGCTTTCAGAAGCCATTTCCAAGGGATGATAACCGGCAACATGGTAAGCAAGTCGAAACCCGACCCGGAATGTTTCCATAAAGGTGCTCGATGCATAGGTGTGCCCATCAACGACTGTATTATTTTCGAGGACTCCCCATCGGGAATTGAGGCCGCACTTGCCACAGGCACCAAAGTGATTGCATTGGCAACAACTCTGAAAATTGAGGATATAAACAAGAAAGTCGACAAAATCATTAATTCATTTGTCGACTTCCATGTAAGCGATATGCTAAGTGTCGTTAGCAAGCCTTAAAGCTCATATCCAAGCCTTTAACCGAATGTGTGAGTGCACCTACCGAAATATAGTCAACTCCACATTCACCATAGGCACGGAGAGTTTCGAACGTTATCCCTCCTGATGATTCGGTTTCGAATCGGCCACCAATAAGTTCCACAGCCTTCCTTGTAAGTTCTGGTGAGAAATTATCAAGCATAATTCTATCAACACCACCGGTATTCAAAACCTGCTGAAGCTCTTCGAGATTACGCACCTCGATTTCTATTTTCATTTCTTTACCCTTCTGGGCAAGATATTGGCGGGCTTTAGTAATAGCATTTACAATTCCTCCGGCAAAATCAACATGGTTATCCTTAAGTAAAATCATATCGAACAGGCCGATTCGGTGATTGTAACCGCCACCTATTTTTACAGCCTCCTTCTCAAGGATTCGCATGCCAGGAGTGGTTTTACGGGTATCAAGAACCTTGGTCTTTAACCCCTTGAGCTGTTCCATATATTTATGTGTTGTGGTGGCAATTCCACTCATGCGCTGCATTATGTTGAGCATCAAGCGCTCTGTCTGTAATAGTGATTGCACTTTTCCGCTAACTTCAAAAGCAATGTCACCTTTCTTCACTTGTGCGCCGTCGTTGATGAAAACATCAACCTTGAGCTCCGGATCAAATTTGTGAAACACCATCTTGGCAATCTCCACTCCGGCAATGATTCCGTCCTCCTTGATTATGAGGCGCTGCTTCCCCATTGCATCTGCAGGGATACAGCATAATGTGGTATGGTCTCCGTCGCCGATATCTTCTGCAAATGACAGTTCAAGCAACTCGTCTATTAATTCTTCTCTTGATTTCATGTAAAATATATATTGTTAAATTTTTCATTCATCACGTTCTACAAAGTTAGCATAATTTACAATAAGGGCAAATAAATTACCTTCTAAGATATCGTGCTTGAATTGAGCGCAACAGACATTCCACCATATGTGTATACTTCATTTCATAGCCATGAGCGCGTGCCTCTTCGACTGGTTTATGATACATATAGCCTATTTCCATTTCTCTTTGATTAAGGAAATCGAGCATCATACTTGGTTGGTAAGGCTTCATCTTCTTTGTTGCATCAAGCATTTTATCGGCAAAGGAATCGGGAATCTCGGCGCCACAAGCACGCGCAGCTTCAATTACTTCAAACATAATGCAGCGCGAAAGTTCATAAGTAGAATCATTGCCAACAATAAGATCGGTTGTCTTATTTAGCACTACCGACAACCCATTGAATGGAATATTCCAAACAAGTTTTCGCCATCTGGCCGTGTTAAGGTCAGGCACGATATCAACATTTACATCCACCGATTTCAAGCTATCTGCAAGATTCAGAATAGTGTCATTGCCATACTGAAAGCACCCAACGGTCAAAGCGCCATAGTCGAGATGTCGAATGTGCGCCGGGCCTATTTTATTTGAGCAGATAAATGCCATGGCTCCGTAAATAGGATTATCAGGAAAATGAATGGCAAGTTCGCGTTCCATCCCCAATCCATTCTGTATAAGCAAAATTGTTGTGCTGGCAGAAACTATTGGCGCTATAAGTTGTGGTATGGTTTTATTCTTGATTGTCTTCAGACATACAATCACCACATCGCATTTTGGCATATCGGATGAGTTGCGATAGGCATTGACATGCTGAAGATATATATCACCGTCAACCGAATCGACTTTCAAACCATCAGAAAGAGCCTTTTCATAATCAGAGTGAAACAAAAAGTGTACATCACAACCTGCTTCAACCAATTTTGCTCCATAAAATCCACCTATAGCACCACATCCAACAATTGCATACTTCAAGTCGCTCATATATTTATAAAATCAATTTTTCGAAAGATATGAAAAAAACACAATATAATCGCCATCAGCATAAATATCAAAGGAGTCAGATATGGCCTCGTTAAGTGTACCTTGCCACCATGATGTGAGACGATGTAAAGGGTAAACCAATCCATTAGAAGAAAAATCGGTGGCTGTGAAATTAAAGACCGAAATTTGCTGACCGGGAAACGAACGGAATTCGGCAGAGCCGGCACATGCAATGAAGCAACCATAGTCAGTAAACATGGCAGCAATAATTCCTGATTTCATATAATCTATCAGAAGACTGATATTGCCTATGGTATGGTCCTCGCGCTTTCCTGTGGCGCCAACAATTGAAACCCGCTTGACATTCAGATTGTCGGCACAATAACGTATTGATTTGGTTAGGTCGTTGAACTCCTGGTTTTCTGCAAGAATAAAACGTTCACCAAGTTGATCTCGAAACGAAGACGATAAAGAGTCACCATCTCCGATAACCAAATCGGGAGATACTCCGTGATTAATAAGAGTATGGGCAGCGCCATCGCACGCTACAATCATTTTGGCGTTATCGATAGCCGACAATGGCAAGGTTGCTGTAGGGAATTCTCCGTTTCCAACAATTACAGTTTCTGACAGTTCGAAAGGATTAATCATCATTGTCTTGCATTAATCGTTTCCACTTATAGTAGCCAAAAATAGCAATTATTGTGTAGATAGCATAGAGTGCAGAGGTAAAATATAACTCTTTATATATATATAGACCGGAAGAAACTGCATCAACAGCTATCCAGGCAATCCATTGCTCAACATATTTACGTGCAAGCATCCACAATCCCACTACACTAACTGCGGTGGTAAACGAATCGAGCCACGGCACATTACTGTCAGTAAATGTAATCAGTACGAAGGCAAAGATAAATAACAAAACCAAAGAAATTGCCAACGATGCAACCAAACTGCGACGAGGCAAACGGGTAATAGGCAACTCCGACAGTTCACCGTCGTCGGTTCGTTTGCCGAAAGTCCATGACATATATCCATAAACTGCAATTAGCAGATAGTATATGTTAATACCGAAATCTGCATACAACCCTGCATCATAATACACGAATACATAGATAGCAGGCATAATGATACCTGCTATCCATAATAATTTGTTGGCTTTATATTCAAGGGCCAAATATATGAGTCCAACTATTGTTCCGGCAATTTCGAGCCAATTCATAATCAGAATTTAAATGAAACGCTTCCCATAAAATTGGTACCAGCCTGTGCTGCATATCCCGAATAGCGGTAGAACAATTTCTCGCCACCATCAACATAATAGCCACCACCGGCATAACCATTGTTTTCATATTCCTCGTCGAAGAGGTTGTAAATAGAGAATCCAATTCTTACGCTCTTTGTATGAGGCAATTTGAAATTGTATCCGAGATGAAGATTCGAAACGCAATATGCATCAAGAACCTGGTCTTCATATTCGGCGTTGGTCATATATTGTTTTGAAACATATTGGGTAGAAAGCGACAAATCGAAATTGTTGTAGTTAAAATTGAATGAGTTGTTGAAGATAAACGAAGGAGAGAAAGCAATGTGGGTATCGCCATGATTAATCTCTACAGGATTGGTCCACTCGTCCTCATAAACCGTTTCAACAAAGTCCTTGATTCTGTTTTTACTGATTGTGGCGTTAGCACTCCAGGTGAACCATTTTGCAGGACGCCAATCGGCAAAAAGTTCTATGCCCATGCGATAGCTCTTGGCTACATTTGCTGCCATAGCCTCGCCTATCTCATTAAGTTCGCCTGTTAGCACCAACTGGTCGCGATACCACATATAATAAAGGTTCGCGCCAATGCTAAAACACTTGTTGTTGAATGAATAACCAAGTTCGTAATCGTAAAGTTTCTCAGCTTTGGGATATTGAGCCACCTTGCCGTCGGTATAGTTGTTGCGGGTTGGTTCTTTCTGTGCAACCGAGAACGAGAAATAGGCACGATTATACTCGCAGAATTGCCAGTTAAGACCCGCCTTTGGATTGAAGAAATTGAAATTGTCGTCAATGTCAAGTTTCTGCATATCGTCGGTGTTATAATCGAAATTGTCGTTAACACCGGCAATTGTGTAGTTGATGTGACGATACTGGAGATCTACAAATGCATTAAGACCGGCAACAATATCAACAGTAGAGCGAGCATACATATTTACATCGGTCTTCTTGCCGGTGTTTCGGTAATATTCGTGATATTCAGGCAACAAGCCTACAGCTTTCACCCACGGGGTATTTCCGAAATGGTCGCCATAATAGTAGTTTGCAGCCATACCTGCCTGAGCATTAACACGTCCTTTCTTGTAATTAAGCGAAAGAACACCGCCACCAAAATGATTGTCCATCTCTTTCTTTCTAACAAGGTCGGATTTTTTTGTGCCAATTTCTACAGGGTCAAAGCCATATTCGGCAAGAGTACGCTTTGTCTTGTACTCCTCATAATAACCATCACCTTTGGTATAATGCAATGCTGCATTGAACGACAACGACGATGACAAACGCTGGTTAAGAATCAACTGGAAATTGAACTGCGCATAGTTATCGGTTTGGTCATCGTAGTAAGCCACGTTGCCATTATCATCGATATACTCCCCACAAGAATTGTAAGTTCGTCCGTAATTAAACATTTCCTCCTTCGACGCATAGTTCCAAGCGTGATATGTCTTTTCCTTGCCGCCGAAGGAAATGAACTTCAATGTAGTGTTATTGTTGAAGTATCCTGCTTGAAGGAAATATGAATTCAGATTAACCGAAGCACGGTCGATATAGCCATCAGTCCCAATATTTGAGATGCGTGCGTCAACGGTCCAATGATTGTTAAGAAGACCTGAGGATACTTTCACAGTCTCCTTATGGGTATTGAACGAACCATACGAAGCATTGAATTCTGCTGACGGTGAGAAGCCGGCTGATTGTGTGAGCATATTAATGCTGGCTCCGAAAGCACCGGCACCATTGGTCGATGTGCCGGCACCACGTTGAATCTGGATATCTTTCAACGATGAAGCAAAGTCAGGCATATTCACCCAGAATAAGCCATGACTCTCGGCATCATTCATTGGTATACCGTTTGCTGTAACATTGATGCGGGTGGCATCAGTACCACGGACCCTAATTGATGTATAGCCCACGCCCGCACCGGCATCGCTGGTGGTAATAACTGAGGGCGTGTACTGTAAGAGGTAGGGAACGTCTTGTCCGTAATTCACTTTCTCCAATTCCTTGGCCGATACATTGGTAAAGGCCACAGGAGTCTTATCAGTAGCACGTGAGGCCACTACCGATACTTCATCAAGATTAACGACTTTAGTGGAATCGATTGCAGAATCAACTGCATACACATTGCTCGCTGAATATATCAGCGAAGCAATGAAGAGAAATTTAGTCTTCTTCATTGTTATATTTTCACTACGCCGGTATTAACCGGATCAGGTTCAAAGGGTATAATCTCAGCCTTTCGGCACCCCTAATAAATATGTTATTTGCGGTGCAAAGTTAAAAATTAATTTTTTTCTATAAAAGCAAAAAAGCAGATAAGCTGGCAAATCATCAATTGAAGCCAGCTTATCTATCACGTATTCAGCTATTTATTAATCAACTTTATTAAGCATGTGTCCCATGCGAGCCTTCTTGGTGTGCATATAGAACTTGTTGTATTGGTTAGGAGCCACTTCAACCGGCACGTTTTCAACAATCTTCAAATCGTAGCCTTCAAGGCCAATACGCTTCATGGGATTGTTGGTAATCAATCGCATGTTTCTCACTCCAAGTTCATGGAGAATGTTTGCACCTACTCCATAATCGCGTTCATCGGCCTTGAAACCCAAATGCAGATTTGCCTCTACTGTGTCAAGTCCGTTTTCTTGGAGTTTATATGCCTTGATTTTGTTCATCAGGCCGATGCCACGACCCTCTTGACTCATATATAGCACCACTCCCTTGCCTTCCTTATCAATCATTTGCATTGCCAGATGAAGCTGCTCACCACAATCGCAACGCATCGAGCCAAATATGTCGCCCGTCATACACGACGAGTGTACTCTCACAAGAACCGATTCATCAGGCTCCCATGTTCCCTTAATTAGAGCGATATGCTCAACATCGGTATTGATCTGGCGAAAAGGTATAAGTTTGAAATGTCCGTATTGTGTAGGCATATCAACCTCTTCACCTCGTTCAACGATGGTTTCACGTTTTAAACGATATGAGATAAGGTCTCGTATTGAAATCAGGCGTACGCCCCATTCATCGGCACGACGACGCAGTTCCGGCAAACGTGCCATAGAACCATCGTCACTCATTATTTCCATAAGCGCTGCAGCCGGATATAACCCTGCCAATCGGGCCATATCCACGCCGGCTTCGGTATGACCGGCTCGCGAAAGCACTCCCTTATCTTGTGCATAGAGCGGGTTGATGTGCCCCGGACGTCCAAAGGTGTTTGGAGTCGATTCGGGGTCGGCCAAGGCACGGATGGTTGCAGCACGATCGTAGATGGAAACTCCGGTTGAGCAACCTTCAAGTTTATCGACAGTTACCGTAAATGGCGTGCCAAGCACCGAAGTGTTGTCGATTACCTGATGCGGCAATCCAAGTTCTTTACAACGCGATATTGTGATAGGTGCACAAAGCACTCCTCGTGCATTCTTCAGCATAAAGTTCACCTGTTCGGGAGTAATCTTCTCTGCCGCAACAATTAAATCGCCCTCATTCTCGCGGTCTTCATCATCCACAACTATGACAAATTTTCCTTCGCGGAAATCAGCAATTGCTTCTTCTATTGAATCTAACTTAATAGCATCCATATATGTCATTCAATATCGTTATTATCTTTCTGTAGCAAAGTTATTAATTCCTTTGAAACATTCACTACTTTGTTGATGTCTTGTTTCAAAATCTTTTGTTGATTTATTCCAATGAAATACACCGGCACACTCAACGGAATTGCAAACATGGCAATCTTTCCCAACTTTGGATTGCTGAACGGTTGATAAAGCAACAATTTACGCAAAATAGGATAGTCAGAAAGACGATGAACCACAAGTATATCCTTTGAGTTTGAAATATATTCTACAAGCGATTCCAATGTCTCAGAAACAGTTTTCACTTCCAACGCACTGTAACCAAGAGTCCAATACTCATAGAACCGTTGACGTTTGCTGTGTGTCGACAGAAACTCGTTGCATATACGAATCAGAGCATTGGTGCGGTCGATGGCCTCTGATTTCGACATATCATCCATCACGATGTCCTTCATTTCAACATTGCGTACCTCGGCCCTACCAATGAGTTTGCGGATGAATATCACGTAAGCATCGGCATTGAACACCGCACTGTCGTTCACTGCTTTATAGGTGAAGAACACACCGATTGGCGACAATACAGCCGTACTTAGCCAAAGGCCTTGCCAAACAGGCCAGATTCCTTCTTTGGCCAGTCGAAGTCCGGAGTTATCAATAATATAATAGAACACGAAAAGAATAACCGATACCACAATGGGCACAGCCAATCCACCCTTCTTGATAATTGAGCCAAGTGGGGCTCCAATGAAGAAGAATATAATGCAGGCAATAGCTAATGTGAACTTTTTCTGCAGCTCAATATCGTGGCGACGTATGCTTTTACGCTCATCAGCAATTACATAGCCTTTAAACTCATAATCCTGCTTGGTCTGCTTGGCTCTACTTAAGGCCCCGCTCACACATTGTCTGCGCGACGAGAAATCACCGCCATTAAACAGAGTGTCGATATCCAATGGATTATCAAGTTTTACTTCCTTATTAACCACATCGATATACTTGCCATCTTTATAAACCTTTTTAATAGCAGGAATTCCAACATAAGGCGTGGCTTTCAATTGTCCGGCATACAATGTTCCAATACTGTCTATTCTACAGTTAACCGAATCGATTGTTGCACGTAGTTCGCTTATATTCTTGCCTATATACTGATTACTGAGGACCTCGTCGTCCATTCGGTTAAAGTTGGCATCGAATGGAATCAGAATATCCTTGGATTTGAATGTTTCACGTCGATATAGCATACGGCGCTCAGATGCACGACTGTCCTTGAGGTCTTCAAATGACTCGCCACTACGCAGATTGAGCAACAGATGCTGCTTATCGTCGGCAAAACTGAGTTTGCCGCTATCAGCCACTATAATGTTTGCCGTACCGTAACCTTGACTGACATCGTATATCATCATATTATACAAATGCCCGTTCTCCCGGTTCTTCTGATTTACGAAAATGTTATATCCTTCAATCTGGTCGTAAAACACCCCCTCGGGAATCTCAAGTTCAGGTGATTTCTGACGCATCGAGA
>JBJEKE010000222.1:0-11807 GCA_051878475.1 Muribaculaceae bacterium
TGGCGAGACTTCCGATTGTCAGTGCGGAAATTGCGACGTGTGTAACACTCCTCCAGAACGATTCGACGGTACGGCAATTGTACAGATGGCTTTGTCGGCCATAAAGCGTACAGGCGAACAGATTGGCTTTGTAACGGTAGTCGATATTCTTCGCGGCAGCCTTTCCGAGGCTGTTGCCGAAAACGGCTTCGACAAACTGAAGACATTTGGCGCCGGTCGCGCTGTGAGTGCCCGTGATTGGCACGACTATCTGCTGCAGATGCTGCAGCTCGGATATATCGAGATTGCATACAACGAGGAGATGCATCTCAAGGTTACTTCGCTCGGCGAAGATGTGCTCTTCAGGCACGCCACTGCCGATTTGGCTGTTATCAGCCGCGAAGATTTACGTGTGAAGAAGCGCGAGAAGAAGCCGGTTCCGACGTCTACCGAACAACTGGCTGCCACCGAGGCTTCAACTGGTGAATCACTTTATGGAAAACTTCGGGCACTGCGGCTCACTATAGCCGAGGAGATGCACAAACCGGCCTACATAATAATATCGGACAAATCGCTGAAGGACCTTGCCGCTAAAATGCCCACCAACATGGTTGCGTTCGGCAATGTGTTTGGCATTGGCGAACATAAGCAGGCTACTCTCGGCCCACGGTTCATCAAATTAATCAGCGAGCACCTTGCCGCCAGCGCCAAACCACCCCAAAATGCTGGAAATCCTACTCCACACACCGACAACGATGCTCCCATGCCATATATGTACAGGCAAAAACAACTTTTTGCCAATGCTTATGCACGATGGACTCAAGAGGACGACCAAATGCTGCTGAAACTATACAGAGAAGGCAAGACAATTGACCAGCTGACAGAGCTGATGCGGCGAAACAAAGGCTCAATACGCTCGAGAATAAAGAAACTAACATCGGAATAGAGTGTTTTTGAAAGTATTACTGCTTTTTCCCCTTGGATTTTTTCTGAGATTGCTTCGTTTTCGCTAATTTTGAGATTATTCTTAATATCATTACCACTATTTTAAAATAACAATAATAGGTATCATGAGAAAACATTTATTGTTCGCGTTTTTATTGTCATTGATAATGAGCGCGCTACCTGTAGAGGCCGCCGAGGTGACCGATGTAATTACTAATGCCGGAACCATAAACCAGACGGTATCTGCATATACCTCGTTTTCCGACAAGTCGTTCACTTCAAGCGCTGTGTATGCAGGCAAGATATCTGGGAAAGACGGAACGATACAGATAAACAGAACTGAAGCAAATAATATTGTCACCACTGCATCGGGCGGCACACTGAAGAAGATTAAGGTGGTTTGGAATACGACATTAACCACTGCTAACGCATTGGAAGTGTATGCAAGCAACACTGCATACGAGGCGGTGACAACTACAAAACAAGGCACACTGTTAGGGCAAATAGCTTTTTCCGCTGCTGTTGAATCCGATGGCGAAAAATACACCGAATTCACTTTTCCCGCCGATGTTGCATATTCCTACTTTGCTCTGTTCGGGGCAGGTGGAGTAACGTATTCCGACCGCATTGAGGTAACTTGGGAAGAGACCGTTACTTCTTTGCTGCCAGTTTTCAGTCCGGCATTCGATACCACCGGCCATGCATTGACAGCAAATGACGACGGTACATACTCGCTCGTATTGGCTCCGGGCGAAACATTTTCACTCACGCCGACTACCGACAACGCTCCCATAATAATCTATAGCTCGACAAACGATGAGGTGGCAACCATTGCCAATGGGACAGTTACAGCCGGCAGCGAAGGCCGCGCAACCATAACCGGAACGTGGGACGAAGTGCCCGACACTTGGGCCCCGGGATCGGTTACCATAAAGGTTCTCGTCACTACCCATCCGGTGTATTATCTTGTGAAATCGGTCGACGATTTCGATATCACCAAGAAATGCATACTTGTGGCCTTCAGCCCTGGCTCGTATGCCAAGGTGATGGGGCAGCAACACAGTTCGTCAAACTATTATCGAGATGCCCTCGACATCGACATCGAGGGCTCTGTAGTGCCAACTGAGCTGGATGTTGCGGTTGATGCCTCTGAATTTACCCTCGAAGAGATGCCTGCGTCGTCACCAACCACCTATCATATGAACCTTGGCGATGCCTACGTGAGCCTCGATGATTCAAGCCCTCACCTGAAACAGGTTGAAAAGGATTCTGCCACTGCACTCGACTTGTCGTTCGACTCCAATTCTCGCGTTTCGTTGGCTGTATATGGCAAAGATCGTGCTTTGGGCTACAACAACTCGGCAAGCCCAACTCGTTTCGCCTCGTATACCAAGGAGGACCTGTATATTCAGGTGTATCTTTATCAAAAACGGTACGAGGCCGAAACGCCAACCGTAATCGTCGATTGGGATGGTATCGACACCGGTGCCGAGGTTTCGTGCGAATTGGTGTCGGAATTCGAATTCCCGTCGCTTACCGTTACACCCGATGAGGCCGCCTCGTTGGTGCGATACAGCAGTTCCGACGAATCAGTGGCTACCATCGACCCTATAACCGGCGAGATAACCCGGCTTGCAGTTGGCTCAACCACTATCACTGCTGCCATAAATGGCGATGATACTTTTCCTGATGCCTCTGATTCCTATATTCTCACCATAAATGATAGCCGTAAGGAAGTAAGACTTGAGTTTTCAAAGTCAGAAATGTCATTGTTCCTACGTGATGCAGATGAGTTCTCGTGGCCTGAATGCATTGCATATGTCGATGACGAACCCGACGATAATGCTCTGCAAGCAGTGGTGTTCTCAACCAACAATGATGAAGTGCTTAGGATAGGCTCTGATTACAGCGATCACAATTTTATCGGTTGTGGCGAAGCCGACATAATAGCAGAAATACCTGCTGATTGCCCGTTTTATAAGCCAACAGGACAGGTTAAATGCCATATTACCGTCACTAAAGTGGATGTGTCCATGAGTTTTAGCTCTCAATCGGTCGATGCTGGGCTGTTCGGCGAATTCAGCCTGCCGGTGCTGACTGTCGACCCCGACGAGACATCTATTAAAGATGAAATATCCTATAACTCCAGCAATCCGGATGTGGCTGAAGTTGATGAAACTACAGGCGAGGTCACTCTCTATCAGGCTGGAACGGCAGTAATCACTGCATCGTTTGCCGGTGACGCTTTATTCAGCTCAGCTTCGGCTTCATATACCCTTAATGTGTCGGACAATCGCCCGACGCCCGTAATCAGTTGGAGCTGCGGCTCTGAAATGACTTTCGCAATTGGTGGCGATGCAACCTTTGAGTCTCCAACTGTAATGGTTCAGGAGGCCGATGACATAAACACCGACGATGTAATGGATCTGCTCACATTTGCTTCGTCTGATGAAAGTGTTGCAACAGTTGACGATTATGGCCTCGTATCAGTCATTTCGGAAGGGACAGCGGTAATCACTGCGGCAATTCCAGCAGGCGATGCCAATTACGCACAGGCTTCGGCGTCGTTTACCCTTGTGGTTACTTCGGGTCCACTTGCTGAATATCATCTCACTTATGCCGGCGAGACATTCAGCGATGGTGACCTTATAATAATTGGAGCCGAGGATAAAACCAATTTTGTGGGCAACGAGGTGGCTACCGCTTCCGACCGCTCGGTGTTCACTCTCGATGTAGCTGCCAGCGATGTAATATCCCCGTCTGCTGCCGATAATTATATGATTTTCAAGGTTGAGACTGTTGCCGATGGTGTGCGGCTGCTCACCGTCAACTTCAAGGACACTGACGGCTATGCAACCGGTGCCTCCGATGACAAGGATTTCATGATTCAGCAAACTCCCGACGATAATTTAAGTACGTTCACAATCGCCTATATTGAAGGCTCCGATGCCAAGATTACAAATGTAGGCAATTCGCGCTCGATGCGGTTCAATGCGGGCAAATTCCGATTCTATGCAAGCGACCTCGATAAGGGCATCGTGATTTACAAAAAAAAGACGAGAGTATTGCCTTCGGCTCCAATATTTAGCGTTCCCGACGGTTCGGAATTGAATTGGCAGAATTGTGCCGTCACAGTAACCTCGGAAAATGCTACTTCGGTGAATTATCGTATCAAGACCTATAATGCAGAATCCGATGCCTGGGAATATTCCGATTTAACAACAATCGATGGCGACCATGCTGTGATATACGTTTCCGAAAGTTGTGGCATTGAAGCTTACGGCTCGAATGCATTTGGAGTGTCAGATACAGTTGAGGTGTTCTACACATTTGCCGTGCCTTCAACTCTGCTCTACTCTCGCATAAGCAGCCTTGAACAGATTGATTTCACCAAGAAGCTGATTGCTGTTAACCCCGAGCACAATGTAGCAATGGGTGTTTACAGCAGCGTCGACAAGTGCCATAGTGCAGCCGAAGTGAGTCTGTCGGCCAACGGGTCGCAGGCAACTGCCACTCGAGCACTTCCGTTCAGCTTGGTCAGTGCCGATGAGACCACATACTACATGCAGCTCGAAACCGGACTGTATATGCTGCTCGACACCGATAACAGCACTGCTGAGGTTGACAATGCAGCCGATGCCACCAAGTTCGTTGTGTCGTTCACCGGCGAATCGGTAGCGGTGCTCGCGTCGGTCGACGGTTCTTGCTATCTTGGATACAATGCCGAGGCAAATCGATTCAGCAGCTATACCGAAAGCGGGTTTGCTTCTATCTGTCTTTATCAAGAAGGCGAGCCGCTGATTACCGGTATCGAAGGTATAGATGCCGAGAATGTCGACAATGCCGATGTAGAGTGGTACATGCTTCAAGGTGTGCGCGTGAGCAAACCCGACAAAGGATTCTATATCCGCCGCTGTGGCTTGAAGGCTACAAAGGTGTTTATTAAGTAAAATCCGAGGAGTAGAGGTTGACATTCTCTTGCCGCCTTTTTCCGCCTGCCATTGCTGGTAAGTGCAAAAAAATCGTTAGTTTTGAAATCCGAAACGCTTTAATCCGAAACGCTTTAATTAAAGAAACAATGGATGTAAAACTGTCGGCTAATGGAATGAAGGCGTTGAAAGTGGTGCACCTTGTGTGCGTTGTGGCGTGGTTTGGCTCGGCTATAGCGATGAATCTGCTGCGGTATCTCGTCGATGTCGACGATGCGGCTGGAATGTACTGGATGGCAGAGATTCTTGAAGCCATCGACATGAAGATATTGGTGCCGGGAGCCATCGGTTGCCTGCTGACCGGTCTCGTGTATGGTGCGTTCACGGTGTGGGGATTCTTCAAGCACCGCTGGCTTGTTGTAAAATGGTTGTTGACTCTATTCATGATTCTGTTCGGCACATTCTATATGGGTCCGTTGGTAAAGGCTAATGTGGCGATTGGGAAAGCCTTAATCGATGGATGGGGCGATGCTGCACAATATTGGCATAATGTTACGGCCAATGCCTATGCGGGTGGACTGCAGTTGCTGCTGCTTGCCATTGCAACAATAATTTCGGTGTATAAGCCGTGGAAGCGTAAAATGGGAGGAAAATGAAAGCATTGGTTGTATATATTATCGCTATCAATGTGGTTTCATTCATAATGTTTGGCATCGACAAGTATAAGGCTCGTCGTGGGCAATGGCGCATATCGGAGGCAACTCTGCTTGGTGTTGCTGCTATCGGTGGCAGCATCGGAGCTTGGATGGGAATGAAGACGTGGCACCACAAGACTTTGCACTCCAAGTTCAGGTATGGTGTGCCGACAATGTTGCTTGTGCACATCGCTTTGGTGGCTTATTTTTGTGGAAATTATAATTAGATGATATGTTGAAGAAATATTTTGCAATGACTGCAGCGTTGTTGATGCTTGCAGCTTGTGCACATAAAAGTGTAAATGCAGTGGCTGACAGTGAGCCTGCTACTATCACGTGGATTGAAGACAAGCCCGGCGGAACAGTGCAGCCCCACACGTTGTATCCCGATGTGCCCGATTCGCTGTGGACTGCTCTCGGGCTACAGGAAGGTGTGCCTTCGAGCATGAGCTGTTTCCTGCTCCGTGTCGACGGAAAAACGATTTTACTCGATGCCGGGCTCGGGGCTCCGTTCAGCCAACTGATGCCGAAACTGAGTGAATTGGGACTGGTGCCCGAAGAACTTAGGCTGATTTACATTACCCATCTCCATCCCGATCATATTGGCGGCTTGCTGAAGGATGGAGAGGTGGCGTTCCCTCAAGCCGAACTCTACGTTAACCGCGTTGAGGCCGAGGCATGGTTGGCTATGGAGGGAGATAGAAGCCAGTTGGCCAAGAGAGTGCTCAAGGCCTATAGCGAACATTTGCATCTGTTTGAGGCCGGTGACACCCTCGAGGGTGGCGTAATCACTATTGCTGCATATGGCCATACACCGGGCCACACCGTATTTCAGAAGGACAGCATCTTGGTGATTGCCGATCTTATTCATGGCGCGGCACTTCAGATGGTACACCCCGAATATTGCCCCACCTACGACATGGATGCCGATGCAGCCCGTCAATCGCGTCTGCGAATACTTGAATATGCGCGCCGCAACGGTCTTACCATGTATGGCATGCATCTTCCGTGCCCGGGCTATATTGCAAATGACTATGGAGTGTGTGTCATTAAGAATGGAAAACCGATGGGCATGAGGATTAACGATACGTTTGCCATGCACAGCATTGTTAAGTTCCCTCAGGCGCTTTATGTGGCCATGTGTATGGACAGCATTGGCATTTCGCTCAAGGAAACCATGGAAATTCGAAAAGATGAATTGATGCTCGACACTTGGTCGCCGATGCTCGGTATGATTGACGACGAGAGAGACTTCACATATGCCGAGCTGCTCCAGCTATCGCTTGCCCAAAGCGACAACAATGCCTGCGACATTCTCTTCCAGCGCTTTGGCGGCCCGGAAAAGGTGGAGAACTTTATTCATCAACTCGGGTTCAACGGCATTCACATAAAATGGACTGAGCGCGAAATGGGTGCCGACCCCAAGCGTTCGGCCGACAACTGCTGTACCCCTTGTGATATGGCGCGGCTGTTCGAATGGCTCGTTCGCAACAAGGACCGTAGCGAAACACTTTGCTTCGTATGGCATACGATGGCATCGTGCGAAACAGGCGGCGAGCGGATTGCCTCGATAATTCCCCACGGCTCGACGTTTGTCCACAAGACCGGCACCGGGTTCCCCTCCGATGACCGACGTCAGGACCGTAACGATGCCGGCATAATTATTATGCCTGATGGTACATCCCAGGCTATTGCGGTTTTTGCGCCACAGAGCAAAACTGATGCCGAGGTGGCATCGATAGGCCGACATTACATTAATATCAACCAAAACCAATAATCGAACCGATAATCAAACGGTTTGAACAAATGACAAATTATGAGAAAGAAAAGTCGCGAAATGGATGCTGTATGGGCTCTTGATGTGATTGATCGCGCGCCATATATCACCGTAGCCATGACCGATGGAGACGGTACTCCTTATGCTGTGCCGCTATCGTTGGCACGCACCGACGAGCGTACACTATATTTCCATTGTGCTCCGGAGGGGCGCAAACTCGATATCCTGCGCACCAACCCACTGGTGTGCCTCACTGCCGTGAGCCGATGCAAGCCCACTGTGGGGCCAAAGGACGGCAGTTTCACATTGGAGTTCAGTTCGGCAATTGCATATGGCACAGCCACTATTGTGGACAATGATGACGAGAAACGCGAGGCATTGCGAGCCATCAGCCAGAGGTTTCTGCCCGGTCATATGCATGCATTCGATGCTGCGGTGGAGCGCAGCATGGCGCGCACAGCAGTGGTGCGCATCGAACTCACCGAGCCACCGGTGGGCAAGCGCAAACAGTACGATGCCAATGGCGACGAACTGAAGTACGGCCGCATGGAGTGATGCCGAGGGCTTGCTATTTGCCTTTGAGATATTGACGAAGCATTGGGATAACGGTAACGTCGGCCGGCAGCCACTTAATCTCGTCGAGTTGCCGGGGAGCTAACCACCGTGCTGCCTCATGTTCGAGCAAAGTAAGCTGTCCGTTCAGAACATGGCAAATGAAGCAGTGCATTGTAAGGTGGAACGAAGGGTAGTCGTGTTCTGTGGTGGTAAGGAAACTGTCAATGGCGATTTCAGTGGCAAGTTCTTCGCGTATTTCGCGAATAAGAGCCTCTTCGGGCGACTCGCCTACATCGATTTTTCCGCCGGGAAATTCCCACCAGCCTTTCCATTCGCCATAGCCACGCTGTGTGGCAAATATCTTCTCGCCATCCATTATGATAGCCGCCACCACCTCGATGCTCCTCATAGCTGCTCCCATTATCAGATCGCTTTAGCAGATTCTAGTATAAAACCGGGTATGTTTTGACGCATATCCCACACCACATTCATCGGACATTCTCCATGACTGCTATGATAATCCATAAATCCCAAACAATAGTAGGCATTGGTTATTCCATAGTTGTCCTTTTTTGAATCGCGAACAAAAAGAAGATATTTCCAGCCGTTTGTCGCTTGTTGGGTTATTCGAAGCCCTTCTTCGCTGTTTTGACGCACTTTGTTCATTGACTGCCAATGAAATTGTCGAGGAGAAATGGCATAATCCTCATACAGAGTGCTTGGAGAATACTCTTTGTCGGATTTGTTGAGCGTTACAAACACCATGGCAAATTTATTTTTCATATTGTATTGTGTGCCGAAAACCTGCCAACGCCCTAGTTTGTTTTCAAGAAGTAAATGAATTTCATCAGCGCTATAGCATCCATAAAGTTCGATTTCAGTGCCATCAGTTACTTCAAGCCATTGGGTGGTTTGGCTTAGTTGTGAAAGCCTATGTGAAATTAGAAAACAGAGCTCTTCCATAAACCATTTCATATTGGCAACTGATGAAACTGCTTCTTCCATACTATTAAAAGATAAATCATACTTATCACACACTTTTTGAATATCGTCCATCCAAATAGTATAATAGAATAATTGTAGGAACTTATCTTCGCGCAAAGTTGCGTTGGTAGGATGTTTCATGTTGTTTTTTGTAAGCGTATCCAAGTATGAAAGATACTGGTAGCTGTTGGTGTGATACAGTCGAGACAATCCTCCTTCAAGTAACTTTGTGTATTCGTCATTTCCATCGAAGTCATCAACTTCTATTCCCGATCTCACTTTAAGCCTCGACCACGAACCTGGTGTCTTGTATACGATTCTCCAATCGAGTCCAAAGTTGTTAATGAAATTTTCGTAAGTGAGTGCTTGTCCGGTGTTTTGTGTAAATGTTCTACATTCCTTAGTTAGTCGTGCAAGGTTAAATACAGCTTCGTGGATGTTTTTGAGAATGTATTCTTGTGCTTGCCGTTCCATAGTAATGGAGCATCCTCTTGGCAGGAATGTAAAGCCGTTCTTAATTTCTTTCTCAATGCTGTTTGATGAGCGGCCGACAAGAGCGCGGAAGCGGCTCTCGTAGCTGTACGACACATTTGGTTGTGCTACGAAGTCGAGTACTGTTAAGCATGTCTTGCCATCGGCCAGACGTAGACCGCGCCCGAGTTGTTGCAAGAATATTGTTAGGGATTCTGTGGGTCGTAAGAATAGGACAGTGTCAATTTCCGGAATATCGATACCCTCGTTTAGAATATCGGCAACGCAAAGATAATTAATTTCGCCTCTGGCAAGCATCATCGAAGCTGTATCAATTTCGGAAGAGTTACGCGAAGTAACAGCCATCGACTTATATCCATATTGGTTGAACATGGAGTTCATATAGTTGGCATGGTCTATGCTACAGCAGAAACATACAGCCTTACAGTCGTGAGGGTCGGTAACATAGTTGTTGAGTGCTCTTTGGATTACCCCGAATCGTTGTGCATTATTGTTATAGATTTTGTTTAACTCGCTCACATCGTACCTGTCACCTTTGCAAACTAACCGACTTAGGTCAACACTGTCATCTGTAACACAGAAATAATCGAAGGGCGCAAGTAATTGCTGGTTTAGAGCTTCTTGTAAACGAATTTCAGCGGCAAAGCGGTTGTTAAAATCGGGACATATTTCTTTGCCATCCATACGTTCCGGTGTAGCTGTGAGTCCTATAAATACTTTAGGATTCAGTTTGTTGAATATTTCCCGGTAGCTGCCAGCTGCACTATGGTGTACTTCATCTATAACCACGTAGTCATAATAGTCGGACCCCATTTTTTCAAATATGTCCCAATTATTGTTGAGAGTTTGGATGGTTATAAATAAATGCTCGAGATTCCCATTGACCCCGGGGCTGATACGTCCTGTCCATATCTCACCGAAATTGCCGTCGACCATTACCGAGCGGTATGTGCTTCGTGCTTGTTTCAAAATCTTCTCGCGATGTACTACAAATAATAATCGAGCCATCCGTCTGTTTTCCTTTTGGAATTGTTTGTTGAAGTCTTTGAAATCGAAAGCGCTGATAGCTGTTTTCCCGGTACCTGTAGCTGCAATTATCAGGTTTTTATAGCTATTGATTACATTGCGCTCGAATTGCAGCTTCTCGAGTACTTTTATTTGATGAGTCTTACGCTCGAACCGAGTTACGTATTCCGTTTCTCCGGTGCAGTCGCATGTCCCTTTATGCCGTTCATTCCAGATGGCCGTCTCAAAACGGTTGAGGGCCTCTTCGGAATTGATAAGTTCGAAATCTTCGCTATTCCAATAATTGTCGAATGTGGCTTTAGTCTTGTTGATGATGTGATTGTTCTCGATGCTTGTAACTCGCATGTTCCATTCCAATCCTTTGGTAAGAGCTGAGCGGCTGATGTTGCTCGACCCTATATAGGCAGTGTCGAAACTGCTGTGACGAGAGAAGATGTAAGCCTTGGCATGCAACCGTTCTTGCTTTGTATTGAATGATGCCCGAATCTCAACATTGCCAAGTTCTTTAAGGTTATATAGTAGGCGTATAGCTTTTGGATCGGTGGCTCCCATATATGTGGTTGTCATTATGCGCAACCGAGTGTCGCCACGTTTTACGAAATTCTTTAATTCCTCGATGAGTAGTCGCAACCCTTCAAATTTTATGAACGACACAACAAGGTCGATCTCGTCGGCTGTTTGAATGTCTCGCCTTACTTCGTCGTCGAGCGAGATGTCGTTCCCTCCGGTGAAAAGGTTGCTCACCCGATAACCGCTGACAGGGTGGTTTTTGGCTTTCGCTTCAACTTGCTCTTTGGTGAGTCCAACCATGCCATATATTCCTCGGAGAAAATGATGCTTTTCCTTTTCAGATAATTGGTCTGTAGATGTTACTACACCATTGGCATTCCATTCGGTTTCAATGAATTTCAGAATCTTGTTCACAACATCCACTTGCGCCGAGATGGTGTCTTTGCCATCACTGCAATGAAAATAATTCTTCAGTATGTCCGACACAATTTCAGTTAGATATTCGGCAAGCATCTTATATGATTCTGCACTATCAATGTTTTCTTTCTGAATATAATAGCGAGATTCATGATATTCATTCAGTTTGTCTTCAATAGCTTGAGAAATCAAGGTTTCGTATACTCCTGGATTAATTATAATCTTCGACATAATGTGTTTTAGGTTCCATTTTCTGCAAAAATACATTTTTATCCGGGAATAACCAGGGGTGCAGCAATAACTTGTTATCGCTACGGTTTGCCATTATCTCCAGGACTGGATTGGGGTGCTATCGTATTAGGAAAACTGCGGTGTCGCCGTCGTCGATGCGCTGAGCTATCGATTGGCAAATGCCTTGCATGAAACTGTCAGATGGGGCAACAGTCGACAGCAGTTGGCGTGCCTTTTCCATTTCGCCTGTTTCGCGGTAGAATTCGG
>JBJEKE010000223.1:0-2854 GCA_051878475.1 Muribaculaceae bacterium
GTTGATGAGCAGGTTCTCGGGTATTGGTGGCTCCACGTCGAGCACATCGAGCCCGGCGGCAAACAGATGGCCTTCGTTGAGAGCCTTCGATAGCGCACGTTCGTCAACAAGTCCGCCGCGGGCGGTGTTGATTACAATAGCCGATGGTTTCATCCATTTCAATGTGGTGGTGTTAACGAAATGGTGGTTCTCCTTGGTCAGAGGGGCATTTAGCGAAAGCACATCGGCCTGCTGGAACATTTCTTTCTTTGTTACTTTAGTTATATAGTCGGGAAGTTGTGACTGCTCTTTTGAAGTGAATGATATTACTCGCATGCCGAAAGCGTTTGCAATTCGAGCCACTTCCATGCCGATGTTTCCCAGTCCGTATATGCCCATAGTGAGGCCGTTGAGTTCAATCATTTCAGCAAGGCGATAGCTGAAGTTGGGGCAACGCGACCATTCGCCATGAATCACCGATTCGGTGTGGAGGTGAACCTGGTCGACAATGTTCAGAAGGTGTGCAAATACGAGTTGCACAACAGAGTGGGTGCTGTATTTGGGAACGTTGCAAACGGTTATCCCCAGCGATTTGGCCCCATCAATATCAACGTTGTTATAACCGGTGGCAAGAACACCAATAAATTTGAGGTTCGGCAACTGCTTCATGGTGTCGAGGTCGATAATCACCTTGTTGGTGAAAATCGCAAAAGCTTCCTTGGCACGATCAATTATTTCGTCGTGCCTGGTGTTGTCGAAAACGGTGAGTTCTCCAAATTCCTTGAGCTTATCCCACGACAGGTCGCCTGGATTAGCCACATAACCATCTAAAATAACAATCTTTTTCATGCTGGTTAGAGTATATATATGTATTAACGTTGAATTATATATCCATCGATGCTGGCTTTCACAACAGTGTATCGCTGTAGCCCGTATTTCAGTTCGAGTGCCTTGCCGCTCATTGGTGCGCCGCTTGCCTCAAGAATGTTATATGTAGAGCCACACACGGGGCACACTGCTTCGTAAGCATCGTTTACGCTCACTCTCACGTCTTTCTTGGCTTCGACGGGACATGCCAGGTCATAGGCTATGGGTACAGCGTTGATGTCGCCCATCAACAGTACACCGCCAAAGCCGGTGTATGACATGGCCGAATACGTGAAATTAGCGGGAATTCGTTCTGATTTGATGAATTTGCGGTATGTTCCCACGCCGCTCACACCATAAGTGTTCCAAAGCCCTGCATTGTCGAGCTCGATGTGTACAGGATAGTACGGGATTCGGTTGCTGTCAACCTTGCTGCACGACACACCGGCAATGACAATCATCATCGTTGTGAATAGTCGTATTATAGCAGATTTCATCATGAGCTCAGCAGTTGAGAAGTTCATCGAATGCTTTGTGATATGTATCAAAATCGAATTGGGCAACAGTATCGTTAAACAGAGCTGTAATGCGGTCGTTGCACAGGTTGCCGATAGAACCTTCGTGGGTATGGTGGATAGCAGGGTCGGGGGTGAATTTGCCCGCCTCTATGTCGAGCCCCACCTTTTTGTATGCATCACGGAACGGCATACCATTCGAGGCGAGCCGGTTGACTTCCTCGACTGAATACATATATTTGTAACGGTCGTCGTGAGCCACCTCGGAGTTTACCTTTATTGATGTCACCATCTTTTCCACCATCGATATTATGCTTTTCAGCTCGTCGAACATTGGCAGGAACAGCTCCTTGATAATCTGCAGGTCGCGGAAATATCCCGATGGCAGATTATTGGTTATCATGCTGATTTGATAGGGAATCGACTGAAGTTTGTTGCACTTTGCACGAGACAGTTCAAACACGTCGGGGTTCTTCTTGTGCGGCATAATCGACGATCCGGTGGTGAATTCATCAGGGAGCTTGATGAAAGCGTAGTTCTGTGAATTGAACAAGCAGGCGTCAAACGACAATTTTGATATAGTGGCTGCTATTCCGGCAAGGGCATTGGCCACTATCCGTTCAGTCTTCCCACGTCCCATCTGAGCATGAACCACGTTGAAGTCGACCGAGGCAAATCCGAGCAGCCGAGTGGTCATGGTGCGGTTGAGCGGGAACGAAGAGCCATATCCGGCAGCCGATCCAAGTGGATTGCGATTATTGACGTTGTAGGCAGCGAGGAGCACCATAAGGTCGTCGATTAGCGCTTCGGCATATGCGCCGAACCATAGACCGAACGACGACGGCATGGCAACTTGCAAATGGGTGTATCCCGGAATAATAACATCCTTGTAGCGTTCCGATTGGCAGATGAGAACGTTGAACAGACTTTCTACATGGTTCACGATGCTTTCTATTTCGGAGCGCATGAACAGGCGAAGGTCGACAAGGACTTGATCGTTGCGTGAACGGCCGGAGTGTATCTTCTTTCCAATGTCGCCTATGCGTTCTGTTAGCAAGAACTCAATCTGCGAGTGCACGTCTTCAATGCCCTCGTCGATGGTGAATTTCCCGTTCTGTATGTCGTGGTATATGCTGATGAGTTCTTTGCGGATTGTTTTAAGCTCGTCGGGGGCAATGAGGCCAATGGTTTCGAGCATGGTTGTGTGGGCAAGCGACCCGATAACGTCATAAGGAGCGAGGTAAAGGTCCATCTCGCGGTCGAGGCCGATGGTATAGGTCTCTACATCATGGTTAACCTTGACCGATTTTTCCCAAAGTTTAGATGCCATAACATTTAAATAAACGATGTCGTGCAAATTTACAAATAATTGATAACGTATACTGTGCAAATTTACAAATATTTGCCGATAAATATGCATGAAAACGAAATGATAGCACATATAATACCAATAGTTGCTGATTTGCCGTGGCTGTTAAGTCTTTACAATTTCT
>JBJEKE010000224.1:0-2844 GCA_051878475.1 Muribaculaceae bacterium
GCATATATGAAGGGACGTCAATACTTTTTCGGTGTAACGCTGGGCGGAACATATAAGATTACCAAAAACCTGGCAGCATACATTGGTTTGCGTGGGGTGATAGCCTCGTGTAACTACAATGGCTGGGTTAACGATATCAGCGCCAAGTTGTTGGCCACCTCGCCAGTAGGCGAAGCCTATCAGCAAGCCGTTGAGCAGCAGATAAATGCGCAGCTCGAGGCTTCGAGCATTTCGCTCAATGCCGATCAAAGCGGCTTTGGTGTGGCTCCGATTATCGGTCTCGACTGGAAGATAAACAAGCACTGGAATGTGGCAGCGAAATATGAGTTCCGCACGCATTTCCGTTTGAAGAACAAGACCGAGATGAACGATTATGCTGCCATGGTGGCACAGCAGAACCCCGTTTTGGGACAGTTTGCCGATGGTAGCAAGATAGCTGCCGATGTTCCGGGTTTCTTGTCGATTGGAGCCATGTATTCGCCCATCAAGGCGCTTCGCATCAATGCCGGCTACCACTACTACGACGACAAGAATGCAGTTCAGTATGGCGACAAGCAGGAGCTGGTTAACGGTGGCACATGGGAAGTGCTTGCCGGTGTGGAATACGACCTGTGCAAGTGGGTAACCGTATCGGCCGGCTGGCAGACAACCAACTACGACCTTGCCGACGGTCATATGAGCGACCTGAGCTTTGTGACCTCGAGCCACAGCGTGGGAGCCGGTGTTCGCGTTAACGTAACCAAGCGCACGAGCGTCGACCTGGGTTGGATGCAGACATTCTACAAGACCCGCGATGTGGTTACTCCAACAGCAATAGGCGACAAGGTTGACCACTATTATCGCACCAACCGTGTGCTCGGCTTGGGTGTGAACATCGCATTCTAAACAATAGGAATTCCGTTTTTCCACACTCATAGATTGATATGTGGGGAGACTGCTGATTGAAGCAGGCTCCCCATTTTTTGTGGTGATTCGTTCGGTGTTTTTTGTTGTGGTGTGGATAATTTTGAATATTTTGGGTGGTATTCGGCATATTTTGTTACTTTTGTATAATTGAGGTATGGGGCATCAGGGTGATGCAATCCGCCACAATTTAAAAACTGTGATTTGTCATGAAACAATTGCGTGAAATACTCTTTCTGTCGGCTGTTCTGCTGATGCTTCCGTTTGGAAGTATGCGAGCCGAGGATATAGATGAAATGCCAGATTATGAGTGTGTTGACACTATTGCCATCAACAGCAGCAACCTGCAGACGACAGTAAAGGCAGTGGTGATAGTGCCGTCGCAGTATTTCGACCCGGAGATGCAGGAGGTGCAGTTTCCGGTGCTTTATCTGCTACATGGCTTTGGCGACAATTATGCCAAATGGGCAACGACCGATCCCGAGCTTGCAGACATGGCCACCGAATACGGCACCATCATAGTGTGTCCCGACGGGCTTAAGAGCTGGTATATCGACTCGCCGCTGCTTGCCGATTCGCAGATGGAAACGTATTTCGTCGAAGAACTCATACCATGCATCGATTCACGGTTTCGGACCCTTCCCGAGCGCGATATGCGCGCTGTCACCGGCTTGAGCATGGGCGGCCACGGAGCATTGTGGTTGGCATTCCGCCATCCCGACGTCTTTGGCTCGGCAGGCAGTATGAGCGGCGGAGTTGACATAGTACCGTTTCCGGGCAAGTGGAATCTCGACAATCTGCTTGGCAAGCAGGAGGAGCATCTTGACAACTGGAAGCAACATTCGGTAATCAATCTGGTGCCCACGCTGAGCAACGGCAAGCAGAATATAATATTCGACTGCGGCTACGACGATTTTTTCTTTGATGTTAACAACCGGCTGCACGCGGCGCTTCTCGAGCAAGGCATCGACCACGATTTTATTGTTCGTCCGGGCAATCACTCGTGGAAATACTGGACCAATTCCATTGATTATCAGATGCTATTCTTTGCAAAGTGTTTTGAGCGCGCCGCAATGGCCGAATAACCGATAAAAACTCTGTAAACGCAATGAACAATTTGACATTTCTAAGCAATCTCGGCACCGGCGAAGTAATACTCATAGTGCTTGTTCTGATAATCTTCGGATTTCCCATTGTGAGGCTCATAATTGCCATTATACGATATCTGGAACGTCATTAACCGAATATATAATCATGAAAAATCTCATTATTATTGCCGCTACAGCATCGCTGGCATTCACGGCAGCCGGCCAATCGATTTACTACCAGGACCATAACAATGTTGACATGGCCCGGCATACTCTGCGCGACGAGTCGATGCGCCATGAGTTTGTAATACCGAAGGTTGACGGCTACACAGTATTGAAGGCCGACCTCCATTGCCATACGGTATATTCCGACGCATCCACCACACCCGAATACCGGGTGCTCGAGGCGTGGACCGACGGACTGGATGTGCTCGCCATCACCGACCATGTGGAATATCGTCGCTGGGAACCCACTATGCTCAAATTCCTGAAAGGATATCTGCCTGCCGACACCAAGGCTGTTAACCATAACGTGATTGGCAAGGCTGCCGATAAGAGCGGTATACAAGCCGACCTGAATGTTCCCTATAATGCAGCCCGGAAAGAGGCAGAGGCCTACGGCATCACCATAATACCCGGGGTCGAAATCACCCGCTCGCCGGAAACCATAGGCCACTACAACGCCCTGTTTGTAGAGGATGCCAACACCATTTATGATGCCGACCCGGCGCAGTCGATGCGCAATGCCCGTTCACAAGGCGCCCTGATAATGCATAACCATCCCGGATGGCGCCGCACATCGCTTGAGATGACCGAATTCGAGAAACAGGTGTATGCCGAGCATCTGATTGAC
>JBJEKE010000225.1:0-2833 GCA_051878475.1 Muribaculaceae bacterium
TGGTGGTAAGATTATAGCAGTTACAGAACATATATCTCATTTCGGACACGTTAGAGGTGTCGAATTTGGTGAGGTCAAGCGACGTCAGAAATTTGCAATGGTAGAACATCCTATACATATCATTTACCTTTGATGTATCAAAGCCCGAAACGTCAATCGATGCCAATTTATAGCAATAACAGAACATACTTCTCATAGTCGTCACGTTCGAAGTGTCAAAGCCTGAAATGTTCAGTGTTGTCAGTCTTTCGCAGCCTTCAAACATACTTACCATATAGGAGACTTTACTTGTGTCAAACGTAGAGAGGTCAAGCGAGGTCAGATATTTGCAATTATAGAACATAAAGTTCGTTATCTCTACATCCTCAGTATTGAGATATTCGATACCCTCTATTGACTCGAGTTTATAACAACCGTAGAACCAATGAAATAAACCGATAGGCTTATATCCTATGAATGAGGCATCAAACACTGCTTTTTTTATGTTTCCATTATCTTGCCACCCCGGGTTTTCAGTTAAGCCCGTGGGCATGCTATAAATGGTGCCTGAGCGACTTGAGCTATTGTTGTCGTAATAGAAGGTCAGCTCCTCTCCGTTCTCCACAGCGTATGCCTCCTGTGCCTTTGCACCCACAGGGAACAAAAACAAAGCCATCAACAGTGCAATGCAGGTTTTTGTAAAAAATTTTCGCATAATAATTTCTATTTATCTTTTTAATTAATAATGTTGAATGAAAATTCATGGGTGGGTAGCGACCGACGCTGTAAATGTTGTGTAATATTAGGGCAATAATTTCAAAAAAACAACAAAAAATCTGTGGTATTTTGCGTAAACACCAAAATACCACAGATTTTTGCTCAAAAACCACTACTTCCGAGTGCTAAATAGTGGTGTCTTGCTACCCTCGGACAGCTTATGACACAGCCTCATTGCATTATGTTCCAACGGGAGTTATTACAGCACTCTGCGAAGTTCACGAAGCCATTTCTCGAGTTCGCCGGTCCATTGGCGCTTGTAGATAAACGAATCGTTGTATCCCCAGCCATGACCACCCACAGGATAGAAATGCACGCTGCAATTCTTAACGCCATTGTCAACAAGAGCCTTCACATAGTTGATACTGTTCTCGATAGGCACAACGTTATCGCCAAACGAATGCATCACAAATGCCGGCGGTGTGTTGGCATTCACCTGCTTTTCGTTAGAGAACAGTTCCTCGTCGGTGGCCGACGGATTCTTCCCCAGCAGATTATCGTGACTGCCGCGGTGAGTGATGGCAAGGTCCATGCTGATTACCGGATAGAACAGAATCTGGAAATCGGGACGGGTTTCCGCATCGGCATAGTGGGTTGAGAGCGTGCTTGCCAGATGGCCGCCTGCCGACGAACCCATAACCCCGATTTTGTCGATGTGCCACTCCTCGGCATGCGAACGCATTATTCGCATTGCCTTCGAGGCATCGGCCAATGGAGCGGTCTTATCGCCGTGTGGCATACGATAGCGAAGCACACCATAGGTAATGCCCTGGGCATTAAACCAATCGGCCATATTAAAGCCTTCGTGGTCCATGGCAAGGCCATGATAGCCACCACCGGGGCAAGCAAGGATGGCCATTCCATTTGGATTCTTGGCTACAAACACTGTGAGTTCTGGCTCCCAGTCGGGGCAGCCGGTTGGCTCATCGTAAAGTGCAAAAGTCTGTTTCTGGGCAAATGCCATGAGCGGCAGCATCATTGCCACCACCATCATCATGGCCTTTTTCAGGATGTTCTTTGTCATGATAATTGATTATATAGGTAAAAACATTGTTCGTATCATAAAAATTTCTGAGCCGGCAGATATATGCCGAAACTCACACCGAAGTTCCAGTTGCGCGCCGGAAAACTGAGATAGTTGCCATAGACGCTGAGCGATGCAAACGGAAATGAATACACCACCGACATCTCGGCAATGAATTCCGGATTGCTGAACCACGAACCATAATATGGCGTATGATCATAGTTCTCTTCGATGCGGCGGAACGGCATAAACATATAAGCCTCGGTTCGCAACTGAAGATATTGCGAAAGCCGCACAATGGGAAGCACTCCCACTGCGGCATATGAATTGGCACGGAATGCTATGTTGAAGTAGTTGCGTGTGGCCGGTGTGGGGGCAAACGACGGTGCCTGGACAATCGAGGCGGTGTAGTTGCCAAACAGTTTCTTGGTCGATGCCAGCGCATCACCTTTGAGGCCAAGAGTAAAGTGCTGCCCAATTGGCCAGTAACGCGAACCCTTGAAACTCAACTGTCCCCATCCGCAGTTATCATCGTAGGCTGTATAAGCGCCCTCGGGCATATAGCGGTTATTGCCGATAACTCCCATTGCTGTCACTTCGTAGGCATAGCCTTGAGTGGCATAGTTGAGCGAATTTAGTGTGTTGGCTCCCACCTTCGCATATACCTGTCCCATTCGGTAACGTGCCTCATCTTGATACACCTTGGTAAAATCAACTGTGTTGCTGGGGTAAAACTTGTCGCGCAGATAGCCATAACCCACTGCCGCTTCAAACTTATGCTTGCGTCCCACTGCCATGGCAAACTTCAGACGCACATAGTTGTCGTATCGAAGAACAAACGATGGCATGGCATCGCTGTAGAAGAGGATGTCGCTTTCGTAGTATTTGTCCTTCATCATCACGCCTTGCACACGCAACTCCATCGGACGGCGCGAACCAAGCGATACCTTGGCGTTGACCTCGCCGGCATAGTACGACTGCCCTATCCACCCCGACAACCCGAAATCGAATGAATTGAAGCGAAGTGTCTTATAGTTTGCCGAAAGAAACAGC